>CAZMMH010000073.1:0-9183 GCA_964567315.1 uncultured Gammaproteobacteria bacterium | reverse complement strand
TCATCGAGGGGAGGGCGGCGGCATGAATCGGCGCCTGCGCGGGCTGTTGCGCAAGGAGTCGCTGCAGATCGTTCGCGACCCCTCGAGCATCGCCATCGCCTTCGTGCTGCCGGTGGTGCTGCTGCTGCTGTTCGGCTACGGCGTGTCGATGGACTCCAGGCACGTGCCGGTGGCCGTGGTGGTGGAGCAGCCGAGCCCCGAGGCCATGAGCTTCGTCGCCGCCTTCGAGCAGTCCCGCTATTTCGCGCCAAGGCGTTTCGTCACCCGCCACGCCGCCTTCCAGGCCCTGCGCCGGCACCAGGTGGACGGCGTGCTGATCCTGCCGAGCGACTTCGCCCAACGCTACCAGGGCCAGCACGACGCGCCGATCCAGCTGATCGCCAACGGCGTCGACGCCAATTCGGCGCGCCTGCTGGAGGGCTACGTCCAGGGCACCTGGAGCGGATGGCTGAAACGGGAGATGGACGCCCAGGGGCGGTCGCTGAAGCCGCCGGCCGAGCTGCAGGCGCGGATCTGGTTCAACCCGGAGCTGCGCAGTCGCAACTACCTGGTGCCGGGTCTGCTGGTGATCAACATGACCCTGGTGGGGGCCCTGCTCACCGCCCTGGTGATGGCGCGCGAATACGAGCGCGGCACCCTGGAGGCGCTGATGGTGACGCCGGTGACCATGCGCGAGGTGCTGATCGGCAAGGTGCTGCCCTATTTCGGCCTCGGCATGGGCGGCATGGCGCTGTCGGTGGCCATGGCCATGCTGCTGTTCCAGGTGCCCCTGCGCGGCGCGTTTCTGGTCCTGGCGTTTACCTCGACGCTGTTCCTGTTCGCCGCACTCGGCATGGGTCTGTTCATTTCGGTGGTGGCGCGCAGCCAGTTCGTGGCGGGGATGATCGCGATCATCACCACCTTCCTGCCGGCGTTCCTGCTCTCCGGTTTCCTGTTCGACATCGACAGCATGCCGGCGCCGATTCAGCTGATCACCCACATCGTCGCCGCCCGCTATTTCGTCGCCGTGCTGCAGAGCCTGTTCCTGGCCGGCAACGTCTGGAGCGTGATCCTGCCCAATACCCTGGCCCTGCTGCTGATGGCGATCTTCTTCCTCGGCATGGCCCGCAAGCGCATCCGCAAGAGGCTCGATTGAGCATGTTCGCCCGCATCCTCGCCCTGGCGATCAAGGAGTTCCTGGCCCTGCTCAAGGACAAGCGCAGCCGTGTGGTGATCATCGTGCCGCCGATGGTGCAGCTGATCGTCTTCGGCTACGCCGCCTCCTTCGATCTCAATCACGTGCCCTATGCGGTCTACGATCGCGACGGCGGCTACGCCGCGCGCCAGCTCCTGGCCGGCTTCCGCGGTTCGCCCAACTTCCGCTTGGCCTACCACATCGAACGCGAATCGCAGATCGCCGAGCTGATCGATGCGCGCAAGGTATTGATGGTGGTGCAGGTGGGGCCGCGCTTTACCGCCGAGCTTGCCAGCGGCGGCTCGGCGCCGGTGCAGGTGCTGGTGGACGGGCGCAACTCCAATACCGCCCAGGTGGCGCAGAACTACGCCGCCCAGATCGTCAACGACTTCAACGATCGCTGGAGCCACGACCACGGACGTGCCACCTATCCGGCGCACCTGGTGACCCGCGCCTGGTACAACCCCAACCTGGAGAGCCGCTGGTTTTTCGTCTCCGGCCTGGTGGGCATCCTCACCCTGGTGGTGACCATGATGACCACCGCCATGTCGGTGGCCCGCGAGCGCGAGCAGGGCACCTTCGACCAGCTCCTGGTGACCCCCATGCGGCCGGTGGAGATTCTCATCGGCAAGTCCCTGCCGGGGTTGATCATCGGCGTGCTGCTGGCCTCGGCCGTCACCACCATCGCCGTGCTCTGGTTCCACGTGCCGTTGCACGGCAGCCTGCCGACGCTCTACAGCGGCATCGTGCTGTTCCTGTTCGCGGCCATCGGTATGGGCCTGATGATCTCCTCGCTCGCGGTGACCCTGCAGCAGTCCCTGCTCGGCAGCTTCCTCTTCCTGGTGCCGGCGGTGATCCTCTCCGGCTTCGCCACCCCCATTGCCAACATGCCCCAAGCAGTGCAACTGCTGACCTACGCCAATCCCATGCGTTATTTCCTGGTGATTCTGCGCGGGGTGTTCCTGGAAGGGGCCGGTTTCTCCCTCTTGTTCAACCAGATGTGGCCGCTTGCGCTCATCGCCCTGGTGACCCTGAGCATTGCCGGGTGGCTGTTCCGCCACCGCATGTACTGAGCGGCCCTGGCCCGCAAATCTTGACCATCCGGCAATGCTGTTGAGCAGGCGCCGGGTCGGCCCCGGCGCGGAGCAGGGCCGCATGATCATCCGTGCCACGCGCGATTCCCTCTCCCAGCGCGACGTGCCGGATCCGGAAAGCCACCCCTGCGTGTTCGAGGGTGACGGCGACAACGGCATCGAGACCTGTTTCGAAACCGGGGCAAACCGCCAGACCTACCTCGGTTTGAAACTGGAGGAGCGCAAGGTCCTGCAGGGCGCGAACAGCGACGACTACGTCGCTGAGGGCTGAGACGCACGCCTTCGGCGAAGGGGCGCAGGCCTACTTCTCCGGGCGCAGGTAGCGGGCCGTCATGAACTGGTGGAACGGCAGTCCGAAGTAGAGGTACCAGTTGCGCTGGCCGTAGTACTTGGCCTCGAACTCGCCCATATCCTTCAGCGCCTCGTTGAGGTAGTCGAGGCCACTCTGCTGGCCGGCGTCGTACTTGGCGTAGAACTTCCGTGCCGAGACGTTGAAGCTGGTCTTGGGATTGGCCTTCATCCGGGTCCAGGCGAGCTGGGCGAAGGGGCTCAGGCCCGCCGCGGCCTCCGCCATCTCGGTGATCAGCCCCGCCTCCAGTTCGGTCTGCTTGAGCACCACGTAGTTGCCCTCCAGGTGCCTGCGCGCCTTCTCGATCCGGTCGGCGATCTTTTCGTACTCGATCCGCCGCAGGCCCGGGGCCGTCGGGTCGTCGAGGATGCTGGCGGGCAGCGGCGGGATCCCCCGCGGGTGGTAGTTGGGCTGGACCGCGGCGTCGTTGGGGTCCATGTAGCCGAACAGTCGCTCGACGAAACCGCCGGCGGCCAGCGCGGCGTTGGTGATCTTCGCCGCCTGGCCGTGGCCGCTGCTCACCGAGTCCCAGCGCTTCTTTGCGCCGAGCACGAAGCCGTCGCCCTTGGGCGAAAGGTTGTCGCGCGCGATCAGTGACGGCTTGACGTATTCGGGGATCGGTTTGTCGCCGCGCAGCACCCGCGATCGCGTGAAGGTGGCGCGGTCGAAGGCGCGGGCATCGGGGCTGTGGCCCACCAGCGGCAGGGCCAGTGCGGCCAGCAGTATCGCCGCCGCGCCGCGCCGCCCGCGCAGCAGGGCAAAGGCGATTACCACCAGCGCCACCAGGATCAGCCCCAGCAGTACCAGCACGAGGGTCATGCCGCCGGAGCCCGCGGGCGCGGCGGCGGCGCGTTCCGTCTCCCCGGCCGCGGTCTTCGGCGCGCTCGCCGCTTCCGGTGGTGTCACCTCGGACATGGGGATGAAGCTGCCGGCGCCCGTCATGTCGATGGGCCGCGCCCGCAGCACGATCATTTGGTAGCTGGCCCCCTCGGGACCGCTGACCCGGAAGTAGACCGTGCCGGCGGCGCGGAACCTGAGCTCGGCGCTGCCCTTGTCGCCCGTACTCACCTGCAGCAGCGGTTCCTCCGGGCGGGTCTTGAAGGCGATCAGTTCCAGCGGCGGGCCGAGCTCGCTGGAGAGGAACACCTCCACCGGTTGGTTGGGCTTGAGGTCGGGCAGGCGGAAGTGGACGCCGTCGTCACCGGGCAGGGTGCGGCCGCCGAGGCGGGCCACGTCCACCAGCGGAATCTCATCCTGCGGTTGCGGCGTGATGGTCCAGTAGGTGGGTGCCGCATCCACGGCTGCCGCCACCCACAGCAGGAAGAAAATCCATACGATTTTGCACGGTTGTTGCATCGCTGGCTCCCCTTCCCCGCCGGTCCGGAGCCGCGTGGCGAGGACGGGGCGGGCGGTCTAGAGTATTTACTAACAATTAACATAGCCGATACGGGGTTTTGGCGTGTCTGCCGGGTGGCCCCGTGCACGAAGGGGGTCGCCATGTCGTCGCGAATCTTACGTACCATCCTTTCGTGCCTGTTCCTCCTTCTGCTCGCCTACGCGCCGGCCTCAATGGCGGCCGAGACGAAACGCGTGCCCGAGGAGCGGGTGATCCTGATCCTCGACGCCTCCGGCAGCATGTGGGGCATCACCGAGGGCAAGACCAAGATCGCCATCGCCCGCCAGGTGATCGAGGGGCTGCTCAACGACTGGAACCCGAAGGCCGAGCTGGGGGTGATGGTCTACGGCCACCGCCGCAAGGGCGACTGCAACGACATCGAGATGCTGGTGCCGGTGGGCAAGGTCCATCCCGACGCCATCATGGCCCGCCTCAACAAGCTCAACCCCAAGGGCAAGACCCCCCTGAGCGCCGCCGTGCGCCAGGCGGCCGAGGCGCTCAAGTACACCGAAGAACGGGCCACCGTGATCCTGGTCAGCGACGGCCGCGAAACCTGCGACATGAACCCGTGCAAGGTGGGTACCGAGCTGGAGAAGAACGGCATCGATTTCACCACCCATGTCATCGGCTTCGACATCAGCGACGCCCAGTCCACCGCCCAGCTCGAGTGCCTCGCCCACAACACCGGCGGACAGTACTTCCCGGCCAAGGGCGCGGCGGGACTGCAGGACGCCATGGCGCGCACGGTGAAGATCATCGCCGAGAGCGAGCCCAAGCCCGCGCCCAAGCCGAAACCCGCCCCTGCGCCCGCGCCGGCCCCGGAGCCCACCCCCGCGCCACAGCCGGCCCCGGTACCGGCTCCAGCCCCGGCGCCCGTTCCTGCGCCTGCGCCCGCCCCGGCTGCCAAGCCGAGCGCCACGGGCAAGACCATCGACGGCCCGGTGGGCCTGAAAGTCGATGCCAGCCTCACCGCGGGGGGCGAGGTGGTGACCAAGGAGATGCGCTTCAAGGTGCGCGAGCTGAAACCCGACGGCAGTCCCGGCCGCTACATCCGCGACGCGTGGGGCGCCCCCTACATGGAGCTGAAGCCGGGCAAGTACCGGGTCGAGGTCCAGTACGACCTGGCCCGTGCCGCCGCCGACGTCGAGGTGCTGGATAAGGGCACGACTCTGCACCACTTCGTCCTCAACGCCGGCTATCTGCGGCCGCAGGCCTTGCTGAAGAAGGGCGGCACCCGGGTCACCGACGAGGTGAGGTTCGATCTTTACGAGACCAAGACCGACCTCCACGGCAACCGCCGCCGCCTGGCCGACCGCTGGGGCAAGCCGGTGTTCTACCTCGGTGCCGGCACCTATCGCCTGGAGACCCGCTACGACCTGGCCCGCGCGGTGCAGGAGGTGACGGTGAAGGCGGGCGAGATCAGCGATTCTGTGGCCATCCTCGACGCCGGCTATCTCAAGCCTCACGCGGTGCTCAAGGAGGGCGGCGACACGGTCACCGAGGGGGTCAGGTTCAACCTGTACGAAACCAAGACCGACCTCCACGGCAACCGCCGCCGCCTGGCCGACCGCTGGGGCAAGCCGCTGTTCTACGTCCACCAAGGCAAGTACCTGCTGGTGGTCGACTATGGCAACGCCCACGCCCGCCAGGAGGTCGAGGTGGTGGCCGACGACCTCAAGGAGCCGACGGTGGTGCTCGAGGCTGGCTACCTCAAGCCCGCCGCCGTGCGCAAAGCGGGCGGCAAGGTGGTCAAGGAGGGGGTGAAGTTCGACGTCTACGAGGCGAAGCAGGATATGCACGGCAATCGCCGCCGGGTTACCGACGCCTGGGGCGCACCGCTGTTCAACCTCAACGCCGGCCGCTACCACGTGGTCGTCAGTCTGGGCAACGCCCGTGCCAGCCAGGACTTCGAGGTCAAGGCCGCCGAGACCCTGGCACCCACCGTGGTCCTCAATGCCGGCCAGCTGAAACCCACCGCCACCCTCGACGGCAAGCCGGTCACCGAGGGGGTCAAGTTCGACCTCTACGAGGCGCAGCAGGACATGCACGGCAATCGCCGCCGCATCACCGACCAATGGGGCAAACCGACCTTCCAGCTCAATGCCGGCAGGTACTGGCTCCACGTGCACAAGGACAAGGCCACGGCGAGCATGGAGGTGGAGGTCAAGGCGGACGAGACCGCGACGCCGGAATTGAAGCTGGTGGCGCCGGAGTAGCCGGTGCCGCAGTCGTCTAGGGTGCCGGCCGCCACGGCTCCGGCGCCCGCGGCAGGCGCCAGGCGACCAGGGTGGTGGCGACGATCACCAGCAGGCCGAGCACGTAGACCGCGGCCACCGGGTCGGCCCCCTGCCTCAGGGCCACGGTGTAGAGGCCGGTGCCGGCGAGCATTGCCAGGTTCTCGAAGAAGTTCTGGATCGCCACCGCGCCGCCGGCGCCGATGGAGCGGTGGCCGAGCTCCTGCAGGGCGGCGTTGATGGGCACCACGAAGATGCCGCCGGCCACGCCGATCAGCGCCAGCACGGCCTTGGCCAGGGTGGGCTCCTGCACCGTCCCCAGCAGCACGATCAGGGTGCCCATCAGGTAGGCGGCAAGCCGCGCCCGCCGCAGCCGCTCGATGGGCACCAGCCACGGCACCACCAGGGCGCCGGCGGCGATGCCGATGGCGATGAACACTGTCAGGTTGGCGATCTCGCTGGTGTTCGTGGTGAACAGCACCGCCGGTGCCCAGGCCACCAGCATCACCCGCAGCACCACCGCCGAGGCCCAGAAGACCGCGGCGCCGAGCATGGAGAAGCGGGCGTGGCGGGTGGTGAAGAAGCCGCGCATCATCGCCACGAACTCGGGTAGCACCGCGCGGGCCGGTGCCGGGCGCCCCGGCGCCGAGGGGATGGTCAGGCTGGCGAACAGGGAGGCGGCATAGGCGGCCGCCACCATCAGCAGCGCGCGCTGCACCGAGGCATCGGCCACCGCTGCCCCGATCACCGCGCCGAGGACGATGGCGACGATGGTTGAGCCCTCCACCAGGCCGTTGGCCCGCACCAGCCGCCCCTGGCCCACCAGCTCCGGCAGGATGCCGTACTTGGCCGGGCCGTAGACCGCCGCACCCACGCCCACCACCGCGTAGGCGATCAGCGGTTCGACCCCGGCAAACAGCAGCAGCGCCCCCACTGCCTTGAGCCCGTTGCCCATGGCCAGCACCCGCGCCTTTGGCCGGCGGTCGGCGTAGCGCCCGACCCACGGCGCCAATGCCACGAAGGCGACCAGGAAGCTCGCCTGCAGGGCCGGCTTGTACCACTCGCCCCGCCCCACCTGGTGGCTGATCATGGCGAAGGCGGTGAAGAGGATTGCGTTGTCGGCGAAGGCGGTGAGGAACTGGGCCGCCATCAGGGTCCAGAGGGGGCGCCCGAGGCCTTGATTCCGGGTTTGCATCGTCTGTCTCCTTGGTCACCGGTCACGGGACCGTGGTGCCGGCGCCGCCCCATTCGGCCCCGGGGCGGGCCTCCTGCGTTGCCTCGTCCCCGTAGGAACGGCGCCCCCGCCGCGAACCGGCGTGCCGTGCACCCCCCCCATTCGGCCCGAGGGCGGGCCTCCTACGACCCCCGCTCGACCCCAAGCTCGGCATCCACTTCCGCCTGCAGGGCCGGGTAGTCGACCTTGCCGGTGCCGAACAGGGGTGGCTTGCGCCCGGCCAGGATTCGCCGCGGAACGTTGAGTTCGCCCACCCCCCGGGCCCGGGCGTGGGCCAGCAGGGTCGCCCGGGCGGCGTCCTTCTGCGAGGTGACCAGCACGAGCTGCTCGCCCTTCTGCGGGTCGGGCACCGTGACCACCGCGTTCAGTGCGTCGGGCCAGAGGGTGCCGGCCAGCTCCTCCACCGCGCCGAGGGAGATCATCTCGCCGCCCACCTTGGCGAAACGTTTGGCCCGGCCGAGGATGTGGACGAAACCCTCGTCATCCACCTCGACGATGTCGCCGGTGTCGTACCAGCCGGGGCCGTGTTCGCTGGCCGGCGGCACCAGCAGGCCCGGGTTGTCCGCCAGCAGGTAGCCGAGCATCACGTTGGGGCCGCGCACGAAGAGCCTGCCGCCCCGGTTCACCCCGGGCACCGGCTCCAGGCGGTGCTCGACCCCGGGCAGAAAGCGGCCGACCGTGCCCACGCGGTAGTCCATCGGCGTGTTGGCGGCCAGCACCGGGGCGGTCTCGGTGGCGCCGTAGCCCTCGAACACCCGCACGCCGAACTTTTCCATCCACACCCGGCGGGTCTCCTCCTGCAGCTTCTCGGCGCCGGCGTAGACGTAGCGCACGCTGTAGAAGTCGTAGGGGTGGGCGAAGCGGGCATAGCCGGCGAGGAAGGTGTTGGTGCCGAACAGCACGGTGGCGTTCTGCTCGTAGACCATCTCCGGGACGATGCGGTAGTGCAGCGGCGACGGATAGAAGAAGGTCTTCATCCCCGAGACCAGCGGCAGCAGGGTGCCGGCGGTGAGACCGAAGGAGTGAAACAGGGGCAGGGCGTTGAGGATCACGTCCTGGGCCGAAAAGTCGACCCGTGCCGCCAGCTGGTTGCAGTTGGCCAGCAGGTTGCGGTGGGAGAGCACCACCCCCTTGGGCGCACCCTCGGAGCCGGAGGTGAACAGCACCACCGCCGGGTCGTCGGCGCGGACCCGACCGGCGCGGCGGCGCCAGGCGGTGTAGGGACGCAGGGCGGCGCACAGGCCGGCAGCCTTCTCCCACGGGCCGATGGCGGCGGCCAGATCCTCCAGGTAGAGCAGCCGCAGGTCGGCCTCCAACGCCTCGGCCACCGGGCCCAGCTTCGCCTGCTCGATGAACCGGCGGGAGGTGAGCACGGTGCGCAGCTCGGCGGTGCGGCAGGCCGAAAGCATGCCCTGGCTGCCGACGGTGTAGTTGAGCATCGCCGGCACCCGGCCGTGGGCGTGCAGGCCGAGGAAGGCGGCCACGGTGCCGGTCATGCTCGGCAGCAGCAGGCCGACCCGCTCGCCCCGAACGGTGCCTTCGCACAGGCGCCGACCGAGGACGAAGGCGCCGGTGAGCAGGCGGCGGTAGCCCATGGGGCTGCGGCGGACGTCGTCGGCGATCACGTGCTTGGGGCCGTGGACCTTGGCCGCGTCGATCACGGCCTCGAACAGGGTCCGCTCGCTGGCGCCGGTGACGAACA
>CAZMMH010000072.1:0-9236 GCA_964567315.1 uncultured Gammaproteobacteria bacterium | reverse complement strand
CCGCGCTGCTGATCGTCAACCTGGTGCGGGTCGCCTGGCTGCTGGGCAATTTCCGCCGCCTGGAAGGAATGGTCTGGCTGCGGCCCTTCTTTGTCCTGGTGCTGCTGGCCACCCTGGTCGCCGAGTGGCTGGGCTACCGCAACCTCTCCTCATACCTGCTGCGCGGCATGGTGGGCACCCTGCTGTTCATCGGGGCGGTGATCCTGGCCAAGCGCCTGATGGACGAGTTCTTCGAGGCCCTCGACCAGGGCGAACGGCTGTGGGCCAAGCGGCTGCGCGGCATGCTCGGCCAGACCGGGCCCCAGCCGATTTCCGGGCTGGGCTGGCTGCGCAGCCTGGTGGTGCTGGGGTTCTGGTCCCTGGCCCTGCTCGGCCTGCTGGTGATCTGGGGCATGAAGAGTGCCGGTTTCCAGCAGCTCTACGGGTATGCGGTCAGCGGCTTTGCCGTCGGTTCGTTGAAGGTGGTGCCGGCGCGCATCGCCTTTGCCCTGATCGTGCTCGGTCTGCTGCTGTTGCTGCGCGGCTGGATTCACAGCAGCCTCGAGCGCCGCTGGCTCCCAAAGAGCCGGATGGATCGGGGCGCGCGGGAGGCCATGGCGACCCTGAGCAACTATGCCGGGGTGGCCGTGGCGGTGCTGGTGGCGCTCAGCGTCGCCGGCATGGACTTCAGCAACCTGGCGATCATCGCCGGTGCGCTCTCGGTGGGTATCGGCTTCGGCCTGCAGAACATCGTCAACAACTTCGTCTCCGGCCTGATCCTGCTGTTCGAACGGCCGATCAAGACCGGCGACTGGGTAGTGGTGGGCGAGACCGAGGGCTATGTGCGGCGCATCAGCATCCGCTCCACCCAGATCCAGACCTTCGACCGCGCCGACGTCATCGTGCCCAACTCGGACCTGATTTCCAACCAGGTGACCAACTGGATGCTGCACAACAACACCGGGCGCCTGCGTCTGCCGGTGGGGGTGGCCTATGGCAGCGACACCGAACTGGTGAAGCGCCTGTTGCTGGAGGTGGCCGAGGTCCACCCGCTGGTAGTCACCGACGGCAGCGTGCCCAAGCCGGTGGTGCTTTTCCGCAGCTTCGGCGACAGCTCCCTGGATTTCGAGCTGCGCTGCTTCATCGCCAACGTCGACAGCCGCCTCTCCACCATGAGCGACCTCAATTTCGCCGTCGACAAGGCCTTCCGCGAACACGGAGTGGAGATTCCGTTCCCGCAACGGGATCTGCACCTGCGCGACCTGCCGAAGGGCTTCGGCGGCGAAGCGGCAGGGCGGACGGGGGAGCGGCCGGATATGGAGTTGTAGGTCGTCAGTTCGTTGATTCGTTGATTCGTTGATTCGTTAATTCGGGCGGGCGACGACACGCTGCCGGCGCGGCGAAGCCTGTGGCTTTTCCGAATTAACCAATTAACGAATTAACCAATCAACCAATTAACGCATCACATATACACCTTCGCCTCCTCCCCCGGGTTGGGCAGGCCGGCCAGGCGCCAGGCCTCGCGGGAGCCGTGGAACAGTGTCTCCAGGCAGCCTTCGTCGAGGTGCAGGGTGTGACAGACGTGGCCTACCGACGGTGGTGCGTGATGTTGATGGAAATGCTCGCGCAGGGTGTGGATCACCGCCCAGTGGACGGGGTCGAGCCGCTCGATGCCGATGGCCGTGGCGAGTTCCTGCGCCAGGCGTTCGTTCCAGCCTTCCGGATCGAGCAGAAAGCCGTCACCGTCGACAGCGACCGGCGGGGACTGCTTGAGAAGTCCGCCCATGGAACACCTCCCGATCGGCGGGGTATACGCTAGCTATAGTTCACGGTTCCGGCCTGTAAAGGGGTGCCACTTCGGTGCTTTTGCGGATTGCTTTAGCCGCGCGCCGCGGCGGCCGAGGCGGCGCCGAAGCAGGGGGGCGAGGCTGGTCTTGCCGGGGGAGCTGAACAGCAGCGGCAGGAACATGATCAGGAGCAGCAGGGGCGGCTCGTAGTTGCCGTGGCCGTGGTTGCTGATCGCGTAGCCCTGCCAGAGTTCGGCCGGCCCGCGCCACTCGCCCGGCCCGTGGACCGCGGCGATGGCGTTCCCGTTCAGGGCTTCGGGCGGGTGCCGACGATCACGCCGCGGCGCTGCAGGTCGGCGAGCAGTTCGCGGCCCGCGGCGACCACCACGGTCGGGTCCGGGTGCTGCAGTTCGGCGGCGATGCGGCGCAGCAGCGCCTCGCCGTTCTCGTCTCCCTCCTCGGCCAGGCACTCCAGCAGGCGTGCGGTGACCGGGTTGAGTTCGACGAAGCGGACCTGCTCCTCGCCATCGCGATAGACCAGCAGATGGGTCGGCGGGCCGTCGGCGTCGTGCGGGCGAAAATCCGGACCGATACGGTGGACCGGGTAGCGGTAGCTGAGGTTGCAGGCCAGCGGCGACAGCAGCGGGCGGCCGGCGAGCAGGTCGCCGTGGGCATCGGCCTCCGGCGGCTCGGCGTCGCTGCTGTCCAGGGCCAATTCGATCCATTCGTAGTGGGCCAGCTCCAGCAGGAACGGCGGGTCCGCCGGTTCCGGCGGGCGTTGCTGCAGGAAGGTCAGGAACTCACCGGCGATCTGGTGAAACAGCGGTGTGCTGCAGCGGTGGCAGACGATGAATTCGCGTATCAGGGCGTTCCATTCCGGCTCAGCGTAAAGGGAGCGAAGTACCGGAAACGCGCCTGCAGTGAAATTCTCGAAGTTGTTGTAGACGAGCTCGACGTAGATCGCCATGCGCTCGGGCGGCACGCCGTCCGGTGCCGGTCGACCCGCGGGATCGCGAACGTGAGCGGCAAAGGCGCTCTGGCGGTTGAGGAATTCCGCCGAATCACGCGCGGGCGGCCTTGCGCTCATCGCTGGCCTCCTGATGCAGGGCACGGATCCGGCTCACCTCGTCGAGCAGTACCGGCAGGGGCGGCAGGTTGAAGTCCCGTTCCAGCAGGGTGGGCAGCACACCGTGGCGGGCGTAGGCGTGGGCCAGCAGGTCCCAGACGTCGCCGCGCACGTCGGCGCCGTGGGTGTCCACCAGCAGGTCGGGCGCCTCCTGGTGATGGCCGGCCACGTGCAGGTAGGCGATGCGTTCGCCCGGGATCCGGTCGATGTAGGCGTAGGGGTCGTAGCCGTGGTTGACGCTGTTGACGAAGACGTTGTTCACGTCGAGCAGGATCGCGCAGTCGGCCGCCTCGACCACCGCATTGAAGAATTCTATCTCCGCCAGTTCGCCGCCGGGGGCGGCGTAGTAGGAGACGTTTTCCATGGCGATGCGCCGGCCGAGGAGCTCCTGCACCCGGCGGATGCGCGCGGCCACGTAGTCCACCGCCTCGGCGGTGAACGGGATCGGCAGCAGGTCGTAGAGGTGACCGTCGTCGGTGCTGTAGCTCAGGTGCTCCGAGTAGTAGCGGATGCCGTACTCGTCGAAGAAACGCCGCAGGTCCCGTACAAAGGCCTCGTCCAGGGGGTGCGGTCCGCCCACCGAAAGGGAGAGGCCGTGGCAGATGAAGGGATAGCGCTCGGTCAGGGCGCGGAACTCGCGGCCAAAGCGGCCGCCGAGGCCCATCCAGTTTTCCGGCGCGACCTCCAGGAAGTCGAGGGGGGCCTTGCCCTCGGTGAGCGGGCCCGTGAGGGCCCGCCGTAGACCAAGGCCGGCGCCGGCGGGAATGTCGCCGTAGGCGCCCATGCCTAGCTGGACTTGTTGGCGCCGCAGCTCGCCTGGGCAGGCTGCTTGCCCATGTCGCCCTTCGTGCCCATGCTGCCGTCGGTTCCCATCGACTTCTTGTTGGCGCCGCAGCTGCCGTCACCCATCGCCTTGGCCTTTGCGTCCTTGTTGGCGCTGCAGCTGCCTTCGGCGGCCTGCTTGGACTTCATGTTGGCACCGCAATTGCCTTCACCCGCGGGCTTGGACTTCATGCTGGCACCACAGTTGCCTTCGGCCGCAGCCACCTGGTAGCCGCTGGAGAGGTCGTGCATCTGGAACGGGTTCGGCGCGGCCAGCGCGGCGGTGGCGGTGCCGGCGAGGAGGGCGGCACTGAGGGCGGCGCTGAGGGGCTTGATGCGGTTGCTCTGGCTCATGGTGTTGGCTCCGTGTGGTGGTTGGGTGGCGCCCCGTCGTTGGGTGCCACGAAGTACTAGACCATTGTGGGGCGGAATTTATTTCATCCCGGGCGTCCGCGAAATCACCCGGCCAGGCGGCGCAGGCACTCCAGATAGGCCGCCTCGTCCGGGGCCAGGCCCTGGCGCTGGGCGTCCCACAGGGCCGTGCCGAGGCACTCCATCATGCGGTGCTCGGCCTCGTGGGGGTCGTCCAGGCGTTGCGCCAGACGCCGGTGCAGGGCGGCGATGCCGGCCGGCCGGTCGGTGGCCACCTGTTCGCGCAGGGCCATGTGCATCCCCATGTGCAGAAAGGGATTTTCCCCGCCGCTGGCGGGGCCGAACTCCGCGGCCTGGGCGGCATCGCCCGCGGTGAGCAGCGGGTGGTATTCCGGATGGGCCGCGATCACGTCGGCCAGGAGTGCCTCCAGCGGCTGCAGAGGCAGCCCCTCGCGCTGTTTGCGCCAGGTCTCCACATAGAACAGGCGCAACTGGTCGCGGTTTTCGCCGAACAGCATCGGATTCCTCGGGTATCGGGCGGGAGGCCAAAGGATACAGGATTCCGCCGTGGCGGGGCCCGCTTGCCGGTGGCGGGGCGATGGGCGATTATCCGGGTTTCCGACCAAACCAGCGGCAGCGATGAAGCAGCACAGTGAGCCCGGGAAGACGCGCACCGCCGAGTTCCTGCGCAGGATGGAGGCCAAGCGCCTGGCCAAGGAGTGCCCCTATGTGCTCGACATGCGCGGTCGGGCACCGGGCCGGATTCGCGAGTTCACCTACCGCGAACGCATCTTTTACCTCGACGACATCTCCTATACCCTGCTGACCCGCGGCCTGGAGAAGACCGGCGGGGTTTTCAGCTACGCCCTCTACGAGGCGATCGTCAACGGCCCCCACACCCACCGCGCCCGCGACGGCCAGGCCCGCGAGGCCCAGCGCGAGGCGGGTCCGGTGCCGGTCAACGTGGCCGCCGGCCCCACCCTGATGGAGTTCGGCTATTTTCACCGCCGGCAGGAGCCACGGCTCAACTTCAGCGGCGAGATCCAGCTGCTGGGTGACGGCTTCGACTTTCTCGCCACCACCCGCAACGTCTCCCCCTCCGGCCTGCGGGTCTATCTGGAGGCGCCCTACCGCTTCGAAGCGGGCACGCGGGTGACGGTGGACCTGGCCGCGCTCGGCATGGAGGGGGTGGCCACGGTGGAGTACGAGGTGCTGAAGGCGGTGGCCACCGGCAACGCCATCGAACTCATGCTGCGGCTGGCGACGGAGGATCCGGAGCGGCGGATTCACGCCGCCGTGGAGCGCTTCATCGAACGTCAGCGGGGCCGCTATCGGCTGGACGTGGGCGATGCCCTGCACACCACCTCGGCCTTCTTCTACGAGCGTCTCTATACCGACAACCATGCCCAGTTGCTGCTCTATTTCGGCGCCGGCGGGGAGGGGCGGCTCGACCTCGATGCGGTGGTCACCAGCCGTCACAACGCGGCCCTGGTGGAGTACTTCGATTTCGAGCACCGTAGCGATTTCAGCGCCTTCTGCCTTCCCTGGCGCCTGCAGCGCCTGCGCGAGGGCGGCGAGCTAACCCTGCTGGTCGCCCACGATCCGGCGCTCGGCGTCTGCAGCTGGGCCGATGCGGACTTCACCGATGTGGAGGACTGGGTGGCGGCCCTGGAGTGTGCCGAGCGTGGCGACGCCCGGGTCTTTTCCGTGCGCGGCACGCCGATTCCGGCCAAGGCGGTGGAGAAGTCCCTGTCACGCCAAGCCGAACTGGTGGACAGCGGCGGGATCGAGATCGCCGATGGCGAGAGCCTGTTGAAGCGTCTGCAACTCCTGGTGCAGGCGGCCGACGTCACTGCCGAGGTGTTGGCGCTGGCCCACTCCCCGGCGGTGGAGGCGCCGCCCCGCTGGTGCGGCGGGCAGCGCCTGGGGGCGGATGGCGCGCTGCTCGAGACCCTGGCCGGCTGGCGGCCGCCGGCGCCGCGGATGCCCCACGTGGTGGCCCGGGGCATGCGCCGCGAACGGCGCTATGTGGCGCGGACGCCGGTCACCCTGCAGACCGGTGGCGGCAGGCTGGCCGGACACACGGTGGACATCTCCCGCCGTGGCCTGCGGATCAGTTGCGGGGCTCAGCCCGCGCTGGTGCCCGGCGACGCCGCCCAGCTGCGCCTGGACGCGCTGCAGGAGAAGCGCCGGGACCTCGACCTGAGCCGGATTCCCTACCGTGTGATCAAGCTGAGCCGTGAAGAGGCGCACTGCCTCCTGATGCTGGAGCGGGTGGTGGCGGAAGAGGATCCGCTGAGCGGATTCTTCGATGACCTGATCAGCCGCAACCGCACCAGGATGAAGGTGGAGCGCAGCGACGTCGAGTCGGCGGCCCTGGCCCGGCTCTACGACGGCGTGGCCACCACCGAACTCGCCACCCTGCCGTTCTTCGTGCGTCTGGATCAGGAGGAGCGGGCCTGCGTGGAATTCTGTGTCACCAACCGCCGGCCCAATCCCCTGGCGGCCTTCTTTCGCACCGACGAGGGCCATTTCGACTTCTCCGCCCTGGAGGCGGCGCCCTTCGTGCGCCAGCTCACCGCCTGCCTGCGCGCGCGCAAGCCGGTGGAGCGTGAGGGCGAGTGTGCCTTCGGTTTTCTCTTCCGCCGCGGCCTGCTCAGCAACAGCGGTGCGGTGGAGTGCGAGCCACTGGACTGGGGCGCAGCGGTGCGCATGGCGCGCCAGGAGCAGTGGGCCGCCGGCGACCTCTGTTTCGTCAAGGTGGTGCTCAATCCGGTGGAGCCGTTCAGCGAGATCGAGGTGGATCAGGCGGCCCTGGCGATCTTCGAGCAGTCACAGTTCAAGGCCATGCGCTTCAAGGAGACCCTCGACAGCATCGCCGGCGTCGGCGAACTGATCGACCTCACCGCCCAGGTCCGCCGCGCCGCGGGACTGGACGAGGTGGTTTATTGAAAAACCGGCCTCACGCAGAGACGCAAAGGCGCAGAGCAAAACCGGGATTGGGGTCTGGCATGGTGGGGCGCGCAGGCTCGTCCTCCGGGCAACGCCCATTGGAACCGAAGCCAAAGCTCACAAAGCGTTTTTCTTCGCGTGCTTGGCGCGAGACAGGGTTTTCCGGTTTTGCTCTGCGCCTTTGCGTCTCTGCGTGAGGCAGGGGTTGTGCCGTTTATGGTCCGGCTGCGGCGGTGCTGCCGGCCGGGCGTTGGTTCAGGCAGGAGCCCAGGTCCTTGGTGAAGTCGAAGTGGGGGCCGTTGGCGCTCCACTGCATGTCGATGATCGGGGTGCCGGTGAGGGGGCAGCCGGTGTCCAGGGAGTAGAAGGAGACCGCGGCGTAGTTGCCGCTGTGCGGGGGCATTTCGAACAGGGTCGGCGCATAGATCTTGTGGCCGTAGATGCGGTCGGTGTCCTTGTAGATCAGCTTCCAGGGGCCGGTGATGCTGTCGCCGACGTAGCCACGGTAGGCCGCCTCCTTGCCCTCGTTGGTGGGCATCAGGGGATTGTTCTGGGTGGAGACGAACAGGTAGTACCTCTTCTGGTGATAAAGCATGTAGGGCACCTCCACCTGGTGGTAGTACTGGGGCAGCTTCAGGGGCGGTAGCAGTTTCCAGTGGGCCAGGGTGTCGTCGGTGGCCACCGCGTGGCCCACGGTGGGGCGGATCACCCCGCAGGCATCCTTCGACTTGGCCGAAAAGAACATGTTCCAGCGACCGTCGGCCGGGTCGCGGAACACGAACGGGTCGCGCCAGGCCATGATGATGCCGTCGCCATTGGTGATGTCGTAGCCGAGGCGCGCGCTGGGATTCAGGATCACCTTCGGCACCGAGAAGTGCTGGCCGTCGCTAGAGCGGGTCAGGCCGATGCGCTGGGTCTCGCCGTCCTCCTTGCTGCGCCCGGTGATGAACATCAGGAACTCCTTGCGTCCCCGGGCATCCTTGCGCAGCAGGACGCTGCTGGTCCAGACCACCAGGTCGGGCCAGGTACCCTTGGGCTGGGGGGTGATGACCGGCCCGCGATCCTGCCAGGTCCGGCCGCCGTCGGTGGATACCGCACGGCGGATGAAGGCGTGTTCGTGCCGTTCGTTGGGGGTGTAGCCCTTCTTGGGCGCGGAGAGGGCGTAGCGGTCCAGGGTGCCGTGGTCGTCCACGATCCAGCTGTCCCAGATATATTGCCCGGGCACCGCGTAGACCCCGGGCGGATAGGCCGCGTTCGGTGGGCGGTTGAATTGGCCGGCGAACAGTGCGGTGGAAAACAGGGCGGCGGCGAAGGACAGCAGCAGACGGCGCATAACGCGACCTCCTTGTGCGTTGTTGGGGCGGCGCGGCCGGCGCGATCCCGGGCCGGCCTTCCACGGCTAACGGATAGGGTAGACGGTTGGCCGCGTTCCGGCGAGTTGATGAAAACCCCGCCTCACGCAGAGCCGCAAAGGCGCAGAGAAGATCAAGATCCGGCCTCGCGCAAAGGCGCCAAGCACGCAAAGAAAGGCACTTTGTCTGCTTGGGCCGCGACTGCGACCGGCCTTGCGTGGAACATGGAGCGTCACGGCGCCAGCATGCCGGAGCTCAATCCATTTTCTTCTTGGCATGCTTTGCGCGTCTTTGCGCGAGACAGGCTTTCCCGGTTTTTCTCTGCGCCTTTGCGGCTCTGCGTGAGGCGGGGTCTTCAGTCCAGGTTCTTCTGCCTGTACTCGCACAGGTCCTCGATGATGCAGGAGCCGCAGCGGGGCTTGCGGGCGATGCAGGTGTAGCGGCCGTGCAGGATCAGCCAGTGGTGGGCGTCCTGCTTGAACTCGGGCGGGACGAACTTCTCCAGTTTTCGCTCTACCTCGACCACGTCCTTGCCGGGGGCCAGGCCGGTGCGGTTGGCGACGCGGAAGATGTGGGTGTCGACGGCGATGGTGGGATGGCCGAAGGCGGTGTTCAAGACCACGTTGGCGGTCTTGCGGCCGACGCCGGGCAGGGCCTCCAGGGCCTCGCGTGACGCGGGCACCTCGCCGGCGTGCCGGTCCAGCAGGATGCGGCAGGTGGCGATGATGTTCCTGGCCTTGCCGTTGAACAGGCCGATGGTCTTGATGTATTCGCGCAGCCCGTCCTCGCCGAGGGCCAGGATCGCCGCCGGGGTGTTGGCGGCGGGGAACAGCTTGGCGGTGGCCT
>CAZMMH010000071.1:0-9414 GCA_964567315.1 uncultured Gammaproteobacteria bacterium | reverse complement strand
CCGGCACCGTGCCGTAGCGCATGCCGATCATCTGGGTCAGGCCGCAGGGCTCGAAGATGCTCGGCACCACCACGATGTCGGCGCCGGCGTAGATCAGATGGGCCAGCTCCTCGTTGTAGCCGATTTCCAGGTGGCAGTCGGGGTTGTCGTTGAGTTCGTGCTTGAGGCGCCAGAATTCGTCGTTGATGCCGGCCTCGGGGCTGGAGCCGAGGAGCACGAACTGGGCACCGTTGCTGAGGGCGTAGAACAGCGCGTGGCGGATCAGGTGCACGCCCTTCTGGGCATCGAGGCGGCCGACGAAGGCGACGATCGGCTTGTAGCCGTCGGCCAACAGCAGGCGCTGGCGCAGGGCATGTTTGTTGGCGTACTTGTCCTCGATGCTGTCGGCGTTGTAGTGCTGGGCCAGGTAGGGATCGCTCTCCGGGTTCCACATCTCGTAGTCGAGCCCGTTGAGCACGCCGCCGAACTTGTCCTGGTGCACGTGCAGGGCGTGGGCCAGGCCGAAGCTCTGATCACTGTGGCGGGCCTCCCAGGCGTGGCGCGGCGAGACCGTGGTGACGAAATTGGCGTAGACCACCGCGCCCTTCATGAAGTTGATCGCGGTTTGGTTGAAGTCGTCGCCCATGCGCTCGCGCGCATAGTAATACTCGGGGCGGCCGAGGCCGGTGGCCCAGAGTACGTTTTCGCCGGCGATGCCCTGGTGCTTGAAGTTGTGGATGGTGTGGCAGACCCGCTGGCGGCCCATGCCCTGGTGGGCGTAGATCTCGTAGAGCAGTGGCGCGGCGAGGGCGGTCTGCCAGTCGTGGGTGTGGATCACATCCGGGCGCTTGCCGGTCTTGAGCAGGAACTCCATGGCCGCCTTGGTGAAGAAGGCGAAACGCAGGTGTTCGTCGGGGAAGCCGTAGAAGGCGCCGCGGTTGAAGAAGTTCTCCTCCGAGTGGGGCTCGATGAAGAAACACTTGCGGCCGTGGACGAAGCCGAAGTAGACGCTGCAGTGGATCTGCCGGTTGAACCAGGGCACCCACAGGTCCTGGTAAGTGAGCTGCATGCCCCAGATGTGGTCGTAGCGCAGGCAGTCGTACTTGGGCAGGATGATCTCCACCGCATTGCCGCGAATCTCCAGTTCGCGACCCAGTCCGAAGACCACATCGGCCAGACCGCCCACCTTGGCGACCGGGGCGCATTCGGAAGCAACCATTACAACGTACATGTCAGGGTTTCGCCTCGTTGCTCGAGTCTTGCACCATGTCCGGCCCCACCCTTCCGGGGATGCCGGCGCCTCAGTCTGCTGTATAGCAGGATCACACTTTCCCGAGAAGGCGCCGCGCGTCCGCCATCCGTTCGAGAGCCGCGTCCAGGTCGGCGTGGCAGCGTTCCACCCATGCCTCTCCCCAGTAGAAGTTGCAGCTGGTCTCCGCCCGCAGCACCCGCCAGTGGGCCTCGTCGAGGGGGGCGGCGCTCGCGGGCGCGTCCGCGGCCCGTTCGTGCAGGGCGTGCAGCTCCGCACTCACCTCGGCGACCCGCGCCAGGGCGTCGCGCTGGGTCTTCGAACCGGTCCATTGGACGAAATCGAGGCCGTTGTGCCAGCCGGTGTTCCAGGCGCCTGTCTCCACCGTCACCTCGCCGTGGGCACCGTAGCGCTCCAGGTAGTGGTCGATGAAGGTCGGGCGCACCGCGGCCCGTGGTGAAGCGGCGCGGTCGAGCATCTCCTCGTAGAAGGCGCTCCAGAAGTTGGCCCCCTTGGTGGTGTTGCGGAACCAGCCGCCGTTGTCGCCGTCGGTGGCGGTGGTCACCAGCGGCGGGAAGTCGCACCAGCGGGTGCGCTCCTTCAGTTCCTGCTCGAACCACCAGGCCTCCATGCCCGACTCCTGGGCATTGGAGAGGTCGCGGTCGCGCACCACCACCACGATCTCCTCGCCGCCGAAGCGGGCGACGTGGGGCCGGTAGCGCAGCTCCTCCCAGCTCATGGGGGTGACCGCACGTACGTGCTCGCTGTCCACCAGCACGTAGCGGTAGCCGAAGCGTCGCAGCAGCGGGATCAGCTCCATGCTGAAACCCATTTCCGGCGGCCAGAAGCCGTCGAAGTATTCGCGCCAGAAGAGGTGGCGGCCGATGCCCTGCCAGCGATCCAACTGCGGGGCGCGGTCGGCCTCCGGGATCAGGGGCAGGACCGGGTGGTAATAGCCGGTGCCGAGGATGCGGAACAGCCGTTCGTTCTGCAGGTGCCAGAGCAGCGAGCCCAGGTCGACCACCCCGTAGAGCCGTTTCTGGAACTCCGGATCGGCCAGGGCTTCCAGCAGGGTCCCGGAGAGGGCCAGATGGACCCGGGCGGTGTCCTCGTGGCCCCACAGGGCCCGCGGAATGCGGTCGATGGCGAAGAGGATCTCGTGCACCTCCCACGGATTGCGCTCGAGAAGGGCCTGTAGATTGCCGGCGGGCTGGTGGAGGTTCAGGACGAGGGCATGATGGACCTGCTGCATCTGCTGCGGTTCCCCGGAACGGCTGATGGGTCGGCCGTGGTGGCCATGGGGTCGCTACCCTATGGCAACCTGATTAAGACACGGTGACAGGATGGCCGGGCCGTGTTGGCCCCGCCGCCGTCAGGCTATGGGCTCGAATATTAGGCGGCTATGTGAGAATGTCCATGGGCAGGGTGGTGCTACGCTGGCCCAAACGGCAGAATGACCGGGAATGGTGCGGCTTCGACCACGAATGGTGCGAAATCGACCGGCCAATCACCTGGAGGCATTGCGGCATTGGTTCCTTCGGGCGGGCCCGTTCCAATCGCGGGCAAGGCAGGGTGTCGAGGCCAGCGTGCGCCGGGGCATGCCCGGCCGGCCGGGGTGGAGGAGGGCGTGGGGCAGCGGGTGGTTGCAGTTGCCGAAGCGGAACGCCAACAGGGTCGCCAGCGGCATATGCCCATGCCGACCGCGTGGGGAAGTGCGGCGCCCGGCGCGAGGAGCTCCCGCCGGGCGCCATGTGCGTGGGCGTCCTCAGCGCCGGAAATAGGTCATCGAGGGCCGTGGGCGGCCGACAAAGCACGAGCGCGTGAAGCGGTAGTGGCGCAGGATGGTGAAGGCCTGCCGCGCCTCGCGCCGATTGGTGCCGAAGTCCATCAGCCAGTGTGAGCCCTCCACGATCTTCCAGCGGCCGTTGATATGGCTGACCTGGATACGGGCCGGGTTGAAGGCGAGGCAATCCTCGCCGCCCA
Source organism: uncultured Gammaproteobacteria bacterium (assembly GCA_964567315.1). GTDB lineage: Bacteria > Pseudomonadota > Gammaproteobacteria > CAZMMH01 > CAZMMH01 > CAZMMH01. Next base: position 6,203 of record CAZMMH010000071.1, on the reverse strand, counting down.
GCGCCCCGGCCGGGGCGCGGTTGTTGCTCAGGTAGTACTCCATGGACGGCTTCGGGCGTCCGACGAAGCACTGCTTGTCCATCCGATAGTGGCGCAGGACCCGCAGCGCCTGCTCCGCCTCGCGACGGTTACCTCCGAAATCCTTGAGCCACATGCTTCCGATCGCGATCTTCCAGCGGCCGTTGATCTGTGCAACCCGTGCGCGGCGATAGTCGACTGCGATGCAGTCTTCGTGTGCACCGCCGCCGGTTGGAGCGCTTGCGCGGCGCGCGAAGTGCTCGGTGAACGTGTAGTTGCTGCGTCCGCTCCGGTCGGTGAAGCGCGTATACACCTCGGCACGCAGGCGGTTGCCCCGCTCCGGGTGCAGCAGCAGGGTGGTTTGCGAAAAGTTGCTCGCGAATACGGCGGAGGCGGCCCGTGCGCTGGCTGGCAGCGACTGGCTCACCGTGGCGGCGTAGGCGTGGCCCGGCACGGAGCCCCAGTCGCAGTCCCGCGGGTGGCACTGACCCCAGGCGTGGATGGTCAGGCCGGTCCTGCCGACGGCGATCTGCAGCCGGGTGATTCCGGAGGTGTTGGCGTTGACGTTCTGCCAGCTGCCGTTGAAGTCGGACAGTGCCGCGAACGCCGCGGATGAAACCAGTCCGAGCAGCAGACCGGTCAGGGCAAGAAGGGTACGGAGTTGCATGGGGTTCCTCCCTGGAAGGGGTTGAGGGCGGGTGTCCTGGTGTCGGCGGGCGCGCGCCGGCGCGCCGGGCAGGTCGTCCGCAGACCATTTACCTATAGTGGATATCGGGGATGGAAAGGGGGGATTTTCGCCAAATCCTGACGGGTGGCACGGCGGGGCACCGGTGGGGTCTCCGAGCGGCCGGAACCATGGCGAGCAGCGGCGTATATCTTGCCGGTGGCGGGCAGCCGCAGAAGGCCTTAATTCGTCCATGTCGTCGGCTTGTTTGCCATTGCCGTATGAACGTTGGGGTGACGCAGGCGTGCTTGCAGTGGGGAAACCCCTTTTCATCGGGAGGTCAATTCCAGGACCGCTTGTTCAAAGCGCGTGCGGGTCAGCCGCTGGGCTTCACTCTATTTGCGGTTGCGCGGCGTGAGCGCCAAATAGTCGCGGAGGATCAATGCCGCGCGTTTGGCTTTGCAGGTCCGGAGAAACGGATGGATCTGTCGCAAAAGCCGCAAGGCCTGCCGGTTGTAGAGCGCGTAGGTGAAGCTGTAGGTGTGCTCAGGGCGGGCGGTGCGTTCGATAGAGGCGGCGTCCGGCAGGGACAAGGCGTTGATTTCCATGGCTGCATGCCATGCTTCCGAAGTCATCCGCTATGGCCCGATTGGCTGCGGATAGGGGAGACGCCGATCGCCTGGGCGGTTGCAGATTGTCACCCTTGGGTTTCGCAGTCGCCGGGCGCACGCTTGGGCGATATCGGCCAAAAAAAACCCTGGCCGGTGACCGGCCAGGGTTTCTGCTTGGTGGAGGCGGCGGGACAGCTGGTTCCATATCTTTCGATATGGGCTGGACTATTCCTTCACCTGCCGTCGCCGGCAGGGGAGGGCGTGTTGTGGATGATGCCCCCTGGCATCGGTCCACCCTAGTACTCCATGGAGGCTTGCCTCGTTAGGAGCCTATGAGTCTCTAGCCGGCTTACGGGTTTCCCCTTCACCGGACGGCGTTGGCATAGGACCCCTGTCCCTTAGCGTTCACCGTATGAGCCCTCTTTTCCAACGGGGATCACTCCCCGTGGCGACCATTGTGTTAATCGAACCCGCGTCCGCAAGCTCTCCGCCTTCGGCTCTACATGCTTATCCCAGTCTTTGAGTTTAACCGGCAGCTACCCGACGGGCAGGGAAGACTGACGGCGATCCCAGTTAGGTTTTAACGGGTTGGCCCTGGGAGAACCTCACCGCGATCTTGTGAGAATCGACGCCCGGAACCTGAGCGCACAAGCACGGCCCCAGTCGGACGGCACCCTACCGGGTTTTAAGCGGCGAGTGCGTAGTTGTCGTCGTTGGCAACTATAATTTGCAGATGGATTTACGAGGAAACCTGCACCCTCGGCATGCACCTAAGGTTTCGCAACCCACGTCGAAGCCAGGTCGCCCCCTTTTTGGTGTTCGGAGAGTATGACCGCGGCACGCGACCGAAGTTCACTCTCCTTTGACTATTGTGGGGCCGACGGGCGGCGCGCACAAGGGTCGCCGCCTCAGGAGGACTTGAGCAGCCGCGCCTTCTCCCGCTGCCAGTCGCGGTCCTTGAGCACGGCCCGCTTGTCGTGCTCCTTCTTGCCCTTGGCCAGGCCGATCTCCAGCTTGGCCCGGCCCCGCTTCCAGTACAGGGCGAGCGGCGCCAGGGTGTAGCCCTTGCGCTCGACTTGGCCGATCAGCTTGTTCAGTTCGGACTTGTGCAGCAGCAGTTTGCGGGTGCGCAGCGGGTCGGGGTGGATATGGGTGGAGGCGGTGGTCAGCGGCGAGATGTGGGCACCGAACAGCCAAGCCTCGCCGCTCTTGATCAGCACGTAGCTTTCGGACAGCTGGACCCGGCCGGCGCGCAGGCTCTTCACCTCCCACCCTTCGAGGGCCAGGCCGGCCTCGAAGCGCTCTTCGATGAAGAAGTCGTGGCGCGCCTTCTTGTTCAGGGCGATGGTGCTGGAACCTTCGCCTGACTTGGATGCCTTCTTTTTTGACATGGGCGGGGATTATAGGCGAAGCCCCCGTAACCTCCTATGGATCGTCGCTTGCGTCGCCGCCGCCATCGTCGTCGGTTGAGGCAGCCGGCCAATTGGTCGAAAATGGCGCCCTGTCCGGGCGGTGACCAATAAGAACAAGTCTTAAGGGGAAGCGGATGACGACGAGAGAGAAGCGCGAATCGATCCACGGCCAATGGTCGGGCCGCTGGGCCTTCGTTATGGCGGCGACCGGTTCGGCCGTCGGTCTCGGTAACATCTGGAAGTTCCCCTACATCACCGGCGAATATGGCGGCGGCGCCTTCGTCCTGGTCTACCTGCTGTGCGTGGCGCTGATCGGCATCCCGGTGATGATGGCCGAGGTGATGCTCGGCCGCCGCGGCCGCCGCAGCCCGATCAATACCATGCGCTTCCTGGCCCGAGAGGAGGGACGCAGCCCGCTGTGGAAGTATCTCGGCTGGTCCGGTGTGATCGCCGGTTTCCTGATTCTCTCCTATTACAGCGTGATCGCCGGCTGGGCCGTGGGCTACCTGTTCCGCGCCGCCTCGGGGATGTTCGACAATGCCACCGCCGACGGCGTGGGCGCGATCTTCAGCGACTTCACCTCCAGCCCCGAGCGTCTGCTGGCCTATCACACGATTTTCATGGTGATGACCATGACGGTGGTCGCCCGCGGCGTGCGCAGCGGCCTGGAGAAGGCCGTGCGCTGGATGATGCCGGCGCTGTTCCTGATCCTGCTGCTGCTGGACGGCTATGCCCTCAACTCCGGCTTCTTCGACAAGGGCGTGGAGTTCATGTTTCACCCCGATTTCCACCGCCTCAGCTCCGAGAGCATTCTGATCGCCATGGGCCACGCCTTCTTCACCCTGAGCCTGGGCATGGGCGCGATCATGGTCTACGGCTCCTACCTGCCGGAAAACACCTCCATCGCCAAGACCTCAGTGCTGATCGCCCTGGCCGACACCGCGGTGGCAATCCTCGCCGGCCTGGCGATCTTCCCGCTGGTCTTCGCCAACGGCCTGCAGCCCGGCTCCGGGCCGGGGCTGATCTTCCAGACCCTGCCGCTGGCCTTCGGCCACATGCCCGCCGGCCACATCTTCGGCGCGCTGTTCTTCCTGCTGCTGATCTTTGCCGCCTGGTCCTCGGCCATCTCCCTGGTGGAGCCGGCGGTGGCCTGGCTGGTGGAGAATCATGGCTTCAGCCGCCTGCGGGCCACCAGCTGGGTCGGTGTCGGCACCTGGCTGCTGGGTTTCCTGACCATCTTCTCGTTCAATCTGTGGAGCGCACCGCGCTACCAATTCAACTACCATTGCGCGATCGTCGACGGGGCGGAGAAGTGTTCCGGCCTGACGGTGTTCGACCTGCTCGACCATCTCACCGCGGGCTACATGCTGCCCCTTGGCGGCCTCGGCATCGCCATCTTCGCCGCCTGGCAGATGCGCCGGCGGTCGGCGGTGGAGGAGCTGAACATGGGTGACCGGTTCGCTTTCCGCGTCTGGTATTTCGTCGTCAGCTTCATCACCCCGGTGGCCATCACCCTGGTGTTTCTCAACGTTATAGGGGTCCTGCCCAAGCTGCTGAGCCTGGTCGGGATCCATTACGGGACCCATTGAAGGTGACAGCCGTCAGCAAGAGCGCCCTGGTGCCCTATACCGCGGCCGAGATGTTCGCCCTGGTGGACGATATCGATGTCTATGCCGACTTCCTGCCCTGGTGCCGTTCGGCCACGGTGCACGAACGCCGCAACGACGAGGTGCGCGCCACCATCGAGGTGGCCAAGGGGGCGGTGCAGAAGTCCTTCACCACGGTGAACCGCCTGCAGCGGGACAAGATGATCGAAATGCGCCTGGTGGAGGGGCCGTTCCGCCACCTGCAGGGCTACTGGCGCTTCGAGGCCCTGGGCGACCAGGCCTGCAAGGTGATGCTGGACCTGGATTTCGAGTTTTCGAACAAGCTTATGGGCATGGTGTTCGGTTCGGTGTTTCATCAGATCGCCAACACCATGGTCGACGTCTTCTGCAAACGGGCGGTGGATATCTATGGCAAGCGCTGAAACGATCCATGTCGAGGTGGCCTATGCCTGCCCCCACGAACAGGTGATCCTGGAACTGGACGTGGAACCGGGGACGACCCTGGAGGAGGCGGTGCGGCGCTCGGGGATCCTCGAGCGTTTTCCGGAGATCGATCTGGAGGCCGCCAAGGTGGGCGTGTTCGGCAAGCTCAGCAAGCGCGACACGGCCCTGCGCGGCGGAGACCGGGTGGAGATCTACCGCCCGCTGATTGCCGATCCCAAGGCCGTGCGCAAGCAGCGTGCGGCCGAGGGCAAGGCGATGAAGAAGGGGATGCGCGAGGAGGGCGAGGAGGCCGGCGGCTGAAGCGCGCCTATTTGCCGTCAGCGTCCGGCGATTCGCCCTTGGGCCGCATGTCGCCCTGCATGCGCACCAGCTTGTCGTCCTTGAAGAACAGGGTCAGATGGCTACGCTTGACCACCTTGCCGTCCTTCTGCATTTCGTAGACGTAGTCCCAGCGATCCCGGTGAAAGGCATCCTGAATCAGCGGGGTGCCCAGGGCGAAGCGCACCTGATTCTTGGTCATGCCCGGCTTCACCTTGTTCAACATGTCCTGGGTAACCACGTTGCCCTGCTGAACATCGATCTTGTAGATCAGCCCGCAGCCGCCGAACAGAAGGCTTGCGCTGGCGAGTATGGAAATGAGAACCTTTCGCATCTGATGGGTACCGCCCGTTGGGCCAGAGCCTGAAGTCGGCGGCATGATAACCGATGATCGGCGCGAATGACACGCGCGCTGGGGAGAAGTGGTGGACTCGAACGAGCTGAAAAAGGCGGGCCTCAAGGTGACCGCGCCGCGGCGCAAGATCCTGGAGATGCTCGAAAACAGTGCGGAGCGGCACTTGACTGCGGAGGATCTCTACCGGCGCCTGCTGGATGCCGGCGAGGAGATCGCCCTGGCCACGGTCTATCGGGTGCTGACCCAGTTCGAGGCGGCCGGCCTGGTCTCGCGCCATCACTTCGAGGGCGGCCAGTCCATGTTCGAGCTGGCCGAGGGTGATCACCACGACCACATCCTCTGCGTGAAGTGCGGCCGGGTGGACGAATTCGTCGACGAGGTGATCGAGGCCCGCCAGCGGGCGATCGCCTATGAGATGGGCTACGAGATCAAGGGGCACTGCCTGTATCTGTACGGGGTGTGCAAGGAGTGCCGGAAAAAGCAATGATGAATTTTGAATTATGAGTGTTGAATTGGGGTGTGCGCGTCGCGCACGGCCTTAATTCAAAATTCACCATTCAAAATTCAAAATTTCGAGCGGAGTCATTCCGTTCGCCCAAGCATTTCCCGCGCATGCGCCAAGGTCTGCTCGGTGATCTCGATCCCGCCCAGCATGCGGGCGATTTCGCCGATGCGCGGCTCGGGGTCGAGGGCGCGGATGCGGGTGTGGGTGCTCTTGCCGTCGGTTTGTTTCTCCACCTGCAGGTGGCGATGGCCCTGGGCCGCCACCTGGGG
>CAZMMH010000070.1:0-9527 GCA_964567315.1 uncultured Gammaproteobacteria bacterium | reverse complement strand
TGCGCAGGTGGTAGCTGAGGGCGTCGGTGATTTCGTCGTCGAGAAAGGCCAGCAGGCGCGCGCGGGTATTGACCAAGTTCACCTTGGCGTCGAGGTTGGCAAAGATGGAAGCGTATTCGCAGCCGATTACCCCGGCACCGTAGATGGTGATGGAGCGCGGCGTGAAATCCATCTCCAGCAGGGTGTCGCTGTCGACGATGCGCGGGTGTTGGAAGTCGAGATCGTCGGGACGGTAGGGCCGCGAGCCGGTGGCAATGATGAAGTGGTCCGCGGTTAGGCGCTCGCCGGGATTTTCGCCGCCGAGTACCTCGATCTCCTGGGGGCCGACGAAACGGGCCTGCCCGTGGATTACGGGTACGTGGTTACACGCATAATAGCTGCGGCGGGTGGTGCTCTGGCGCGCAATCACCTGCTCGGTGCTCTTCAGCAGCCGCGGCCAGCTGACGTCGACCTGCTCCATCGCGTGGGCGAACAGGTCATTGTGCTTGTAGTCCTGGATCAGCTGCACCGTGTGACGCAGCGCCTTGCTCGGAATCGTGCCGCTGTGGGTGCAGCCGCCGCCGACCCTGGGCGCCTTTTCGATCACAGCGACGCTGCGATTCCGTTTCGCCAGGGTCATCGCCGCGCCCTCGCCGCCCGGGCCGCTGCCAATGATGATGACGTCGAAATGCCTGCCGCTGTCCATACCCATTCCCCGTTGCGCCGCACTTCGGCCGCTATAGGCTGCACCAAGCGCCGGAGCCGTTCAAGCCGCCCCATTCGTCACCGCGGCACTGGCCTAACCGCGTACAGCGATTATGCTAGGTGAAAGACGGTCGCCAGTGCGGCCGGAAGGGAAGGCCTGATGGCTCCGGACCCGAAACTGCAACGCACCGTTCTGCTTGTGGACGACGAGGAGAACGTGCTCCGTGCCCTGGCCCGCGCCCTGCGCCGTGACGGTTACCAGATTCTTACCGCCCCCAATGCCCGCGCCGGGCTCGATCTGCTCGAGAAGCATTCGGTGCAGGTCATCGTCTCCGACCAGCGCATGCCCGACCTCTCTGGGGTGGAGTTCCTCAGCCAGGTGAAGGAGCGCTATCCGGACACGGTACGCATCGTGCTCACCGGCTACACCGAGATCGACACGATTCTCGATGCGGTCAACCATGGCGCGGTGTTCAAATTTTTCGTCAAGCCCTGGGAGGACGAACTGCTGCGGGCCAACATCCGCGAGGCCTTCGCCTATCACGAGATGGAACAGGAGAACATACGCCTGCAGAAGGAGCTGAAGGAGAGCAACCGGCAGCTCTCCAGCATGAACGAAAAGCTCGAGCTGCGCGTCGCGGAACAGACCCGCGAGGCGGTGCAGAGTGCCGTACGCCTGCAGAAGAGTCTGGTCGACATGGTTCGCGCCGTCGGCCTGGCGCTGGAAAAGCGCGACCCCTACACCGCGGGCCACCAGCAGCGGGTGGCGGCGTTGGCGCAACGTCTGGGCCAGTCCCTGGGCTGGGACGAACGCCGCCTCGAGGGGCTGAAGCTGGCCGCCCTGGTCCACGACATCGGCAAGATCTACATTCCGGCGGAGGTTCTGACCCGCCCGACCAAGCTGCTCGACTACGAGTTCGCGCTGATCAAGACCCATCCGCGGGTCGGCTACGACATCCTCAAGGGTATCGACTTCCCCTGGCCCATTGCCGAAACCGTACTCCAGCACCACGAGCGCCTCGATGGTTCGGGCTATCCCCAGGCCCTGCGCGGCGACGAGGTGATCCCGGAGGCGCGGGTCCTGTCGGTGGCCGACGTGGTGGAGGCGATTGTCTCCTACCGCCCGTATCGTGGCTCCCTGGATCTCGCTGTGGCCTTGAGCGAACTGCGCAAGCACCGCGGCCTCTGGTACGACGCCGCGGTGGTCGACGCCTGTCTGGCGCTGTTCGACTCCGGCAACTTCACCTTTCCTGCCGAACAGCTGCCGACCCCTGCCTGATCGGGTTCGAACGCCTCAGGTGATCCTGCGTAGCGGCACCTCGACGGCGCCCCCACGGGTGATCCCAGCACCCGCAGCATCTCCTCCGGTGTAGTCGGACCGGAGCTCACCTTGGCCAGACCGTCGTCGCGCAGGGTGCCGGGTGCGATGGCCATGATGGCGCAGATAACGTCCGATCTTCGGCCATGGCTCACTCCAGGCTGCTCTCGTCCAGCAGGATCGAACCGTCGGTATCCCGCTCGACCCGGGTGATGCCTGGCTCCTGGCGCTCCAGTGCCTGCAGCAGTTGGGCCTGCTGGTCCAGTTGAGCCTGTTGCTGACGTACCTGATCGGCGAGTTTCCGGTTTTCCAGCAGGGCCCGGCTATGGGCCAGCCCGGTCTCCACCGCGTTGCGCAGCTCGAAATCGCTCCAGGGTTTGTTGACGAAGCGGAACACCTCGGCCTCGTTGACCGCCGCCTGCATCCCGTCCAGATCGGCATAGGCAGTCAGGATGATCCGCACCGTGTCGGGCTGCAGCTCCTTGAGCCGCTTGAACATGCTGACGCCGTTCATGCCTGGCATGCGGTAATCCGCAACCACCAGGGCGAAATCCTCGCTGTCCGCCAGGGCCAGGGCCTCCTCAGCGCTGCTCGCGGTCTCGATCTCGTGGCCGCGCAGCACGCGGGCGACGGCCCGCAGCACGTGCTCCTCGTCATCAACCAACAGGATGCGGCTCATAACTGGTTCTCCTCCGCCTTGACGTGGACCAGGAACTGGCGTCCCGCGTCCTTTTCAAAACCGACGATGCGTTCGATCAACGGCTGTGTGAGATGGTGCCCGGCGCTCAACAGCAGGACGCCTTCGTTACTGCGCAGATCGCGCGACAGGGCCATGCCCGGAAGCAGCTTGCCGGGGCGCAGATGCAACTCCGACACGGCGTAGGGCGTCTGCTCGTCCCGCATCATCTCCAGGAAAAGATCGAGCAGGCGTGGCTCGTAGCGCATGCCGCGCCGCTCGGCCATGAACGTCTGCGCACCGCCGGCGTCCAGGCTTTCGCCGAACATGGCCCCGCTGCGCAGGTTGTCGTATTCGTTGACAATCGCCAGCACCCGCGCCCCGGGTGGAATCGCCTCGCCGACCAGGCCATCGGGATACCCCTGGCCGTCCCAGCGCTCGTGATGATGGCGAATCAGCAGGGCCGCCGTCTGCAGGGGCTCCAGCCCCATCAGCACCGCCTGGCCCAGCGTGGGATGCTTCTCCGCCTGCTTGCGCTGGTCCACCGTGAGCTCGGCGGACGGCAGCCGCAGGATTTCGTCGGAGAGCCCGTGCTTGCCGATATCGTGCAGCAGCCCGGCGTGGAACACATCGCGGGTCTGCTTCTGGTCGAAGCCGGCCGCTTCCGCCAACCGCTGCGCCAGTTCCGCCACCCGCCGGGAATGACCGCCCTGCTCCCCCTCGCGCAGCTCGACGAGGTTGGAGAAGACCGGAATCGCCGCGAAGTAGCTCTGGGTCAACTCCTGGTAGGAAAGCTCCAGAAACATGTTGGCCTGGCGCAGTTCCTCGGTGCGCGCGCGCACCCGCTCCTCCAGGGTGGCGTTGAGCTGTCGCAGCTGCTCGTTCTGCTCCCGGGTCAGGCCCTCCAGGTGCCGCCGCTCCTCCTCGAGCCGTTTGCGCTCCAGGGCACGGTCGACGGCGATGAGTATTTCGCTGTCCTCCCACGGCTTGCGGAAGTAGCCGTAGATACGCCCCTTGTTGATCGCCGAGATCGTCGACGACAGATCGGCGTAGCCGGTCAGCAGGATCCGTACGACGTCGGGCCAGCGATCGGCCACCTCCTCCAGGAACCGGGCGCCGTCCATCTCCGGCATGCGCATGTCCGAGACGACGATGTCGATGGATTGCGCGCTGAGGATTTGCAGGCCGGCCGCAGCGCTGGGGGCGGTGTGGACCTCGTACCCCCGACCGTGGAACAAGCGGCGCAGGGCCGCCAGGATGTTGTGTTCGTCGTCGACGAACAGCAAGCGACCCGGTGCCGCCTCGCGGACCGCCGTACCCTCTATGGCCGTCTCAGCCATGGGTGCCCGCCGTGACCGCGTCTGTCGCCGCCTGTTCCGCCTCGGCCCCCGGCCCTTCAACCGGCAGCAGCACACGGAAGCGGGTTCCCTTGCCCACCTCGCTCTGCACCTCGATCCGCCCCTTGTGTTTGGCGACGATGCTGTAGGAAAGCGAGAGGCCAAGACCGGTCCCCTTGCCCACCGGCTTGGTGGTGAAGAACGGCTCGAAGATCCGTTTCAGATCGGCCGGCAGTATCCCCTTGCCGTTGTCGGCGACCTCGATCCAGACCGTTTCGTCGTCCTCCATGCCCGTGCGCACGGTGATCTCGCCGTGATCCTCCAGCGCCTGCCCGGCGTTGACCAGCAGGTTCATGAACACCTGGTTCAGCTGCGATGGCAGACAACGCACCCGCGGCAGCTGCGCATATTCCTTGCTCACCTGAGCCTTGTACTTCAACTCGTTGTGGACCACGTTGAGGGTGCTGTCGAGCCCCTTGTGGAGGTCGGCCCACTGCCACTCGGCGTCATCTATGTGGGAAAAGTCCTTCAGGTCCTGCACGATCTGCTTGACCCGCACTACCCCCTCCTCCGACTCCGCGATCAGCGAATCCAGGTCGGTCCGCAGGAAAGGCAGATCCACCTCCTTTTTTGCCGCGCCCACGGCCGCCAGTTCCGCAGCCCCTGCCGGCACCACCGCCTCGAGCGCCGCATAGCTGTCCAGAACCCGGAAGATGTCGTCGGCATAGCCCTTCAGGCTGCTGAGATTGGAGTATATGTAGCCGACCGGATTGTTGATTTCGTGGGCCACGCCGGCCGCCAGCTGACCGATGGCCGCCATCTTGTCCAACTGCAGTAGCTGCTCCTGGGCCTCGTGCAGGCGGGTAATCAGGCTCTCCTGGCTGGCACGGATCTCCTCCAGTTCGGCAAGGCGCTGCTGCAGTTCGCGGTTGGCGCCGCTGACCCGCTCCTGCAGGTCCCGGCTTCGGGCCCGCTCCTGACGCAACTCGTCGGCGGCCGATTGCAGCATCCCCCGCAGCCGCGCACCCTGGGCCACCTCCTCCTCGAGCAGGCGGATGCGTCCATTCAGCGCCTCGACCTCCGCACCTTCCCGGGCATCCTTCACACCATCCATCAGCTATCCACCTCTGCCGGCGGCGAAACCGCTGCATACTGCTAGATTTGTAGTACAAGGCATCCAGCCGGCAAGCGCCCCGGAGCACCCATGGAACCGTTGAATTTCCGTTACCGCTTCCGCTTTGCCGATGCCAACGTCCTCGACTACGTGGTCGAGCTTGCGGCCGAGAGCCTGCAGTCTGGGGCCCCCGATGAATTGCCACCTTCGTGGGCCGCGCTCGATTACCATCAATGCCCCAACTGCCCTTGGGATGTCGCGCAGGTGCCCCACTGCCCGGTGGCCGTGCGCCTGGCCCCGCTGCTGCCGAGCTTCGGGCGAATGCGCTCGTACGACCCGACCGACGTCGAGGTGACCCTGCCCGGGGACCGGATCCTCTCGGCACGTGCCTCCCTGCAGCAGGCGGCCAGCTCCCTGCTGGGGCTGCTGATGGCCACCAGCGGCTGCCCACACACCCTGTTCCTCAAGCCGATGGCGCGCTTTCACCTGCCGCTGGCCGACGAAACGGAAACCCTCTACCGCGCCGCGGGAACCTTCCTCCTGGCCATGTATTTCCGCCACGTCGGCGGCCGAACGGCCGCCTTCGATTTCGCCGAGCTGGCCGAGCGCTACGGCCGGCTGCAGGTGGTCAACCTCGCCCTCACCCAACGGCTCAAGGCCGCGAGCAAGGAGGATGGCGCAATCAACGCCGTGGTACTGCTGGATATCCTGGCGAAGAGCGTGCCGTGGTCGATCGAGGACAACCTGGACAGCCTGCACGGGCTGTTTGCGGACTACGGGATCTGAACCTGTTTCCCCTTTCAAGTCGCGGCGCCCACCTGCTCGCGCCAATCCGCGGGCAAGGCTTCGGGATTGGCCGTTTCCACCTCCTCCAGCAATGCCTGCTGCGCCGCCAGCTGCGCCCGCATATGGCGCACGTCACGACGAAGCGCCGTATGTTCGACCCCCTCGAGCACCGCCGCCTCCAGAACGTAGCCGTCGGCCGGTTTTTCGATGAAACGGTGGATCTGGGCCCGGTTGATGGCGTTGCGGAACATGGAGATGTCGGGATAACCGCTGAGCACGATCCGGTAGGTCTCCGGCTGCAGTGCGCGGAAGCGCTCGAGGAAACTCACCCCATCCATCTCCGGCATGCGGAAATCGGCCACCACGGTGTCGAACTCCACTTCGGCCCCGCGGGCCAGGGCCGCCTCCGCGCGCTCGAACGGCTCAATGTCGAAGTCGTGGTGGCTCGCCATGAGCAGGCGGCGCATTCCGTTGAGCGCATTGGCATCGTCGTCCAGCAGTAGAATCTTCGCCATCCCGTTCCCCTGGGCACGCCGCGGAGTTCGACCGCGCGGCTGATGGTTGAAATCCGACGGAAACCGGTACAAACCCTTGCTAAGCATAGACGACTCGACCGTTCCCGGGCCGGCGCCAGGGTGACGGGGAGCACGCAATGAAATTGCATGCTGGTCTGCGGCTGCACCGGGCCCCCGCGGGGCTGGGACACCGCCTGCACCAACGGGGCCGCCGGCTACTGCTGCCAGCGAAGTCGATAAATCGCCCGTGGCAGGGCCTTCCGCGATGCTGGCGGAGGCGGGGCTGAAACTGGAACGCGACTATCCGCGACCGATCGTCGACCTCACGCAGAGCCGGATCCGGGCGCTGGCGGCCTGGGTGGAGCTCCGCCGGTGCCGACGCGCGCAGCCACGCGGGCTTCCAGGCGTCGGATGCGCTGCTGCGCCGCCGGGCCCGGGGGCAGGCGACGGGCCCAGGCCAGGGCCTTGGAGTAGTCCCGCCGCTGGTGCTCGTGATATTTGGCCAGGCGCTCACAGGCCTCGCCGACCCCTTCTGCCGCCAGTGCCTCCCACAGGACCAGGGCCGCCGGCCATTCGCCACGTTGGCGATGCAGCCGCGCCAATACGAGCCGGCCTTCCGCCGAAAGCGTCAGCCCATTTTCCCGTAGCAGCGCCAGCGCCCGATCCTCTTCGCCGCGGAGCAACCAGCCGCGGGCGATGGCCAGCCGGTCGGCTCCCTGCTCCGCCGGTGCGGCGTGGGCCCCATCCAGCGCCGGCAGCAGAGCCGCCAGGGAGACCAGATCGTGGAAGTTGTGTTCGGCCACCCGCGGCAGCAACGACATGTCGCCGCGGTGAACCAGCCGAAACCAGGCTTCGGGCGCCTCGCTGCCCGGCAGGTCGCCGCTGCGCCGGAAGCCCAACAGCCGGTTCTCGGCGGTCGCCAGGCGGCAGTCCTGCCAACGGCTGCGGAAGGCACGCCGGGTCGGATAGAGAAGATCAACGTGCTCCAGCGCGCTGAAGCGGTCATGCACGCCGGCAAGGCGGCAGCGGGTAGCCAGCAGCGGCACGTCGAAGCACTTGCCGTTGAAGGTGACCAGGGCCGATGCCGCTTCCAGCCATTCCGCCGCGGCCTCCAGCAGCGCCCGTTCGCCGGCGAAGGCGCTCAGCTGGTATTGCCGCACCACCAGCGCCTCACCCTCCAGCCGGGCCAGGCCAAGGAGGAAGACCAGGGTACCGGTGCCGCCGGCCAGGCCGCTGGTTTCCGTGTCGAGGAACAGCAGGTGTCGCGGGTCATAGACCCGCGCCTCGGGCAACAGCTCTGCTCCGCCCCTCAGCCGTGCCAACTCGAAACTGCCGTGACGGCCGTCCAGCGGCAGCCGCCGCTCGATGCGGATCAGACCGTCGGCCACCACCTGTCCGCCCATGGCGTGAGCAAACTGCTCCGGAGCGAGCCGCGAACGCAGCGGCGCCGCCGCGTTGCGCGGGCGCATGCGGCCGAGACGCTCGGCCAGATCACGGCCGCTCTCCAGCACCGGCCCGGACGTTGTCTGCCCGGCCTGGCGCTGCAGGGTCGCGAGACGTGCCCTCAGGTCCATACGGTGAGTCCCCTGACGTGTGAAAAGAATTTTCTTGGAACCACCGAAGACACCGAATGCACCGAAAAGACGAACAAGGGTGGGTCACGTCGCACTGCTTGGTTCGTCAAGCCTTGCCTTGGATTTTTCGGTGTCTTCAGTCTCTTCGGTGGTTTCATCCGTTTGCCACCCCTCCAACAGAGCGTGCCCTTAGTGGTCACGGAACAGCTCCAGCACGGTGAGCGCCGCCTGCTTGGGTGAGAAGCCGCGGGATTCGTCGGAGGCGAGGATGGGCCCGATGCAGCTGGGGCAGCCGAAACGGCAGCTGCAGTCGGCGACCATCGCATGGGCCTGTGCCACCACCGCCTGCCGACGGTCGAAGAGCGGCGCCGACAACCCCACCCCACCGGGATAGTTGTCGTAGAGAAAGAGCGTGGGCCGGAAGCGTCCCTCCCGCTCCGGGTCGACCTCGTTGCCCTCCCGGTTGCGGATCTGGCCGCGGCCGCTGGCGCCCACAGTGGCGAACCAGCGGGCATCGCCGTCGCCCACCGCGCGCCCCAGATCCTGCGGCTCGGCCATGCTCGCCAGGGCCGCCACGTGGTGCATGGCGTAGGCCGCACCGAGGAAGCCGTCCAGCGCCTGCTGGCGCGAGTCGAAGGCGGCCTCCAGGGCATCGGGGTGGACCTGCCACCAGGCGGCGGTGGTGTGCATCTCCTGGTCCGGCAGGTTGATGTTGCCGTAGCCGATGTTTTCGTGGGTGTAGTAGCGGATCTTTTTGTAGCCGGCGATGCGCCGAACCAGGTGCACCTCGCCATGGGCGGTCTCGTTGCGCGGTTTGCCGTCGCGCTCGAAGGCGTCGAGGATCTTCAGCCGGGTGTAGTCGATGGCGTCGGTGTAGTAGTCGGCGCGGGTGCGGGTGACGAAGGCCTTGCGCCCCTCCCAGTCGAGCCGCTCGACCTGCCACGGCGCCGCCTGGATCATGTAAATCGCCCCCTCGTAGAGGGTCATGGGCGCCGAGGAGTAGTCCACCTCGGCGATGATGGTCTGCGCCCCCTCGCTCACGTCGATGACCACGAAGTTGCCCTCGGCGACCGAGCGCAGAGAGACGCTGTTGGCCGGGTAGCTGTCGTCGGTCCAGTGCCACTGCTCGCCCTCGTGGTGGATGACGCCCTGCTCCTGCAGGTAGGCCAGCAGCTGCTGCAGGTCGACGCCGCCGAACGTCTCGCCGTCGCGGAACGGCAGTTCGAAGGCGGCGCAGCGCACGTGGTCGAGCAGGATCAGCAACTGGTCCGGGTCGATGCGCGCGTGCTCCGGGCCACTGCCCATGAAGAACTCCGGGTTGCGCACGATGTACTGGTCGAGCGGCTGGCTGCTGGCGACCAGCACGCCCAGCGCCGTGCGATGGCGGCGGCCGGCGCGGCCCAGCCGCTGCCAGGTGCCGGCCACGGTGCCTGGGTAGCCGTTGAGGACGCAGACGTCCAGCGCGCCGATGTCCACCCCCAGCTCCAGGGCCGAGGTGGCGACCACGCAGTCCAGGTCCCCGG
>CAZMMH010000069.1:0-9607 GCA_964567315.1 uncultured Gammaproteobacteria bacterium | reverse complement strand
CGGGCGCCTCGAACCCTACCCGCAACTGCCCCACCCGGTGCGTGACCCGCAGAGCTTCGCCCGGGTGGTGGCGGCCGCCTTCTCCCCGCGCCGCAAGACCCTGCGCAACACCCTGCGCGAGCTGCTGGATGCCGACGCCATCACCTCCCTCGACATCGACCCGGGGGCACGCGCCGAGACTCTCAGCATCGAACAGTTCGCCCGCCTGGCCGACCTGCTGTGGCAGCGCAGCGAGGTCTGAACGGCCGCGGTATACTCGCGGAGGCCTGTTCCTCACGGCGCGGGCGGCT
The DNA here is from genome assembly GCA_964567315.1 of uncultured Gammaproteobacteria bacterium. Taxonomy (GTDB): domain Bacteria; phylum Pseudomonadota; class Gammaproteobacteria; order CAZMMH01; family CAZMMH01; genus CAZMMH01. The sequence continues at coordinate 9,317 of CAZMMH010000069.1, read as the reverse complement.
GCCGGTGGCCGAACCAGCACCGGCGCAACAGACGGAGGATTCAACGTGGCGGAGTATCGACACATCCTGCTGGCCAGCGACTTTTCCGCGGGCGACCAGGCGGTCGCCGAGCGCGCGGTCGAACTGGCGCGGCGTTACGGTGCCAGGCTCAGCCTGATCCACGTGGTGGAAAACGTGCCGCTCGACCCGGCAGGCGAGATGCTGCCGCCGCCGCAGCTGGAGATCGAACCGGAGCTGGTGGCCGCGGCCGAGGAGAACCTCGCCCGGCTGGCCAAGGAGTTGGGCATGCCCGAGGCGGCCCGCTTCGTCCAGGTGGGTGCGACCAAGGGCGAGATCCTGCGGGTCGCCGCCGACCAGCAGGTGGACCTGATCGTCATCGGCAGCCACGGCCGCCACGGCCTGGCCCTGCTGCTGGGCTCCACCGCCAACGCCGTCCTGCACGGCGCGCCGTGCGACCTGCTGGCGGTGCGGATCCGCGAGTGACGCCCTACCAGCTGTGACCGATCACGAACATCAGCGCCGGACCGCGCCGCCGCGGCGCGCCGGCTGGCGCGCCGGCGTCGAAGCGCAGCCCGGTGCGGTAACCGGCCCGCTCATGCACCAGCTCCAGCCCCGGCCGGTCCAGGGTCAGGGCCATGGCATTGTCGCCGTCACGGCGTACCAGCCCGGCCCCCGCCTCCTCGGCGGTGGCGCGGTCCAGACGGCCATAGGCTTCACTGCGGAAACCGGCGACGGCGCCGCCGAGGTCGGTAGGCAGGCGAATCGCTGCCTGTCTCTCATAGGGCAGGCGGCCATATTCTGCCGCCTGGGCCAAGGTGGTGAGCACCAACCCGGTGAGAACCAGGCCGACCAGCATGGTCAGGGTGTCGATTCTGTAGCGCCTGCGCATCGGGTACCTCCCGGCCGCCACCGGCGGCCGCGGGCCTGGAGGCCCGCTTCTAAGGAAAAAACTACGCGCGTGTGGTAGTTTTCTCCGTTATCCAGGTCACATTGCGACCGTGCGCCATGCACGCCTTCGGACAGCGCACCACACGCTGGATAGTCATTCAGAATCCGTGCCAGCCGACAACGGCCGTGCCGGCGGGGATGGGACGAGGAACGCAGCATGTTCGAGAGCATCCACAACCACTACGAACACCTGGTGATCGACCGCATTCGGGAGTTGGCCGAGGCGGGCAAGACCCCGAGCAGCGAATCCGACTACCTGGAAGACGTGGCCTGCGTGGCCCTCAACCAGTTGCCGGCGCGCTACGTGCGCCACACGGTCGATCTGGTGTTCTACATGACACCGGACGAGCGCGCGGCCATGACCCGTGCCGTGGAGGAGTCGGTGGACAACGCCTTCGAGTACGTGGAGCGCCATCGCGGCGAGGCCCATCGGCCACAGACCTTCACGGCGGAATAGCGCAAGAACGGCTGCCGCAGGGCGCGGCAGGGAGAGCGGCGGCGCGGGCGTCTCCCGCGCCGCCGTTTTGCGTCCGGATGACGCCGTGGGCGGTTTCAGTCCGCCTCGCGGTAATGGGCATCCACCCAGCAACGGGGTAGCGCCTCCCCCGAAGGAAACACCAGTTCGGCCTTGGCGAACATGGCCGCTTCCTGCATCTCCTCGCCGGCGTGGAAACGCGCCCGCACCTGGGTCTCGGCCGGGCTGATCAGCCCGGCCATATCCTCGATTTCGACCAGGTCGCCGGACGACGTGTGCTTCAGGTACATGACATCTCTCCCGCTTGATTGTTATTGATTACGTTTGCTGGGTCGTTATTACATGGAGCCCATTTCGAGGTCGGCGGAAACCGCCTCGACACCCGCCCTGGCGCACTTCTCGTCGGTCAGCCCCGAGGGCGCGCCGCTGACGCCGACCCCGCCCACCAGAACGCCGCCCGCGGTGATCGGCACGCCGCCGGCCGACAGCACCAGACCCCTCACCTTGCCCACCGAGAACGGGCCCTTGAAGCGGTTCTCCAACTGCGAGGTCGGCGCATTGAAGGAGAGCGCGGTATAGGCCTTCTGGCGGCTGATGGTCAGAGTCAGATCCATGGCCAGCACGTCGCGCAGCACCACCTGCGGATGGCCACCGCGGTCGACCACGGTCACCGCCACCTGCACCCCCTCCTTGCGGCAGGTGTCGATGGCGGCCTGGGCGATGCGCAGGGCCGTATCCAGAGAGAGCCGCTTGATATTCACCATCAACGGCTGGGCCGCCTGTACCAACGGCGCGACGCCCAACAGCATGACCAATGCAAGACCGGCTTTCCTCATCTCATCCCCCCTTTCGATGTTTTATGAAACGACTATAGTACAGGGGCCGAGGCTCCACTGTCCGCCGCGGAACTCTCGCCGCAGGGCCACATCGAACGTTACACAACGCCGCATGCCGGCATCCCAACTTAGCGCCGGGTCCCTCAGTATGGACAGTCCTATTCGCCACGCCCTTCATCTGCACCCTGATGCAACGCGACTCGCCGAGGCCGCGACGGAGCGGGTGGTCGAACTGGCCCGCGAGGCGATCGCCGCGCGCGGCGTGTTCCACCTCGCCCTCGCCGGCGGTTCCACGCCCAAGACGCTCTACCGTCTGCTGGCCCAGCCGCGGCACGCGGCCCGCATCGAATGGAGCCGGGTGCACGTCTGGTTCGGCGATGAACGGTGCGTGCCCTACGATCATCCGGACAGCAACTACCGCATGGCCCGCGAGGCCCTGCTCGACCGGGTGCCGCTGCCGCCGGCCCAGATCCACCCCATGCCCACCGCCCTCAGCCGCCTGCGCCTGGGCGCCACCGAATACGCGCGCCTGCTGCGGATGCTGCTGCCCCGCGACCCCGCCGGGCACCCGGTGTTCGACCTGGTGCTGCTGGGCATGGGCCCCGACGGGCACACCGCCTCCCTGTTTCCCGGCACCTGCGGCCTGCACGAACGGGAGCGACTGGTGGCGGCGGCCTACGTGGACAAGCTGCACGCCTGGCGCATCACCCTGACCCTGCCGGCGATCAATGCCGCGCGCCACGTGATGTTCCTCATCGCCGGGGCGGAGAAGGCCGCACCCCTCGCCCACGCCATGGCCGGAGCGGTGCCGCCCCTGCCGGTGCAGCGGGTGGCCCCGAGCGGTGAGCTGGAGTGGTGGCTGGACACGGCGGCGGCGGCACAGCTGCCGGGGCGACCGCCGCAATGAAGGTGCTGGCCGGCGATCTCGGCGGCACCAAGACCCTGCTGATGCTGGCGGAGGTGGCGGACGGCCGCCTGCGCCCGCTGCTGGAGAGCCGCTACGCCAGCAGCGAATTCGATGGCCTCGAGGGCATGCTGGAGCGTTTTCTCGACGAGTGCGGTGCGCTCGCCGCCGAGGTGGAAAGCGCCTGTTTCGGCGTGGCGGGGCCGGTGGAGCAGCGGGCCGACGGCAGCCAGAGCGCCCGTATCACCAACCTGCCCTGGCGCCTGGACAGCAGCCGCCTGGCGGAGCACGCCGGGGTGGCGCGGCTGCAGCTGATCAACGACTTCCAGGCCATCGGCCACGGCCTCGACGCCCTCGGCGACGACGATCTGGTGGAGATCCAGCCGGGGCAGCCGCTGCCCGGGGCGCCGCGCGCGCTGCTCGGCGCCGGCACCGGCCTGGGGATCGGCTTTCTGCTGCAGCACGGCGACGGCTACCGCCCCCTCTCCTCCGAGGGCAGCCACGGCGAGTTCGCCGCGGCCAACGCCGAACAGGCGGAGCTGGCCGCCTTCCTGCGCCAGGAGTATCCCGAGCACCTCTCCTGGGACCGGGTCCTGTGCGGCGGCGGGCTGGTGCAGATCTACCGCTTCCTGCGCGGTCGCGGCCACCACCCCGAAGCGCCGCAGCTGGCGGCGGCCATCGCCGCTGAGGACCCTGCCGCGGCCATCAGCCGCTTCGGCCTCGAACGCCGCGATCCGCTGGCGCAGCAGGCCCTGGAGCTGTTCGTCACCCTCTACGGCCAGCAGGCGGGCAACCTGGCCCTGCTGGTGCTGGCCCGCGGCGGAGTCTTCGTCGCCGGCGGCATCGCGCCCAAGATCCTGCCCGCCCTGCGCGACGGGCGCTTTCTCGAAGCCTTCCGCGCCAAGGGCCGCATGCGCGGCCTGATGGAGGGCTTCCCCCTGCACGTGGTGGTCAACCCCAAAGTGGGCCTGCTGGGCGCCGGCCTGGCCGCCGGCCGCGGCTAGCGGCGTTTCGTGCTAGAGTAGCGGCCCTTCGAATCACTGCGGAACCAAGCACGCCGCCATGAGCCCCGAGACACCCTACCGTATCGAGGTCAGCACCGAGACGGACTACCTCGAGGACCAGTCCGACCCGGACGCCGGCCGTTACCTGTTCGCCTACACCGTCACCATCCACAACGGCGGCAGCGTGGCCGCCCAGCTGCTCTCGCGCCACTGGATCATCACCGATGCCAACGGCCGGGTGCAGGATGTGCGCGGCGCCGGGGTGGTCGGCGAGCAGCCGCGCCTGGCCCCCGGCGAGAGCTTCCAATACACCAGCGGCACCATGCTCGACACCGAGGTGGGCAGCATGCGTGGCAGCTACCAGATGGTCGCCGAGGACGGCACCACCTTCGACGCCGAGATTCCGCCCTTCGTCCTCTCGGCCCCGCGCATCCTGCACTGAGACGGCGGCGTGGCCACCTACGCCATCGGCGACATCCAGGGCTGCTTCGACCAGTTGCAGGCCCTGCTGGAACGGCTCGCCTTCGACCCCGCCCGCGACCGCCTCTGGTTTACCGGTGATCTGGTCAACCGCGGCCCCAAATCCCTCGACACCCTGCGCTTCGTCCGCGACCTCGGCGAGGGTGCGGCGACAGTGCTCGGCAACCACGACCTGCACATGCTGGCCGTAGCCGCCGGCCAGTCGGACTACTCCCGCAGCGACACCTTCCACGACGTGCTCGAGGCACCGGACGCGGACGAACTGTTGAACTGGCTGCGCCACCGGCCGCTGCTGCACCACGACGCCGAACTCGGCCACACCCTGGTCCACGCCGGCCTGCCGCCCCAGTGGGACCTGGCCACCGCCCAGGGCTGCGCCGCCGAACTGGAGTCGGTGCTGCGCGGCCCCGAGCACGTGGCCTTTCTCCACGACATGTACGGCAACAAGCCCAAGCGCTGGGCCGCCGAACTGCAGGGCATGGAGCGCCTGCGCTTCAGCCTGAACTGCTTCACCCGCATGCGCTACTGCACCCGCGAGGGCAAGCTGGACTTCAAGCACAAGGGCGCGCCCGGCAGCCAGCCGGCGGAGCTGCTGCCCTGGTTCGAGATCCCGGGCCGCCGCAGCGCCGGACTCAAGCTGGTGTTCGGCCACTGGTCGACCCTGGGCCTGCGCGCCGGCGATGGGCTCTTCGGCCTCGACACCGGCTGCCTGTGGGGCGGACGCCTGACCGCGGTGTGCCTGGAGGATGGCCGCTTGAACCAGCTCGACTGCCCCGGCGCGCGCAAGCCCGGCCGCAACTAAACCTTCACGCGTGGACTATGCTTGGGGAAACAACGCGGCCCAGGGGGTCGTCAATGGAGTACCGCCTGATCGAGCGCCCTGAACACCTGGAACTCCTGCTTCGCGCCGACGCACACGAACAGGAGGCCCTGCTCGGGGCCTATCTGCACCATTGCCACGACACCGACTGCCGCCACGCCCATTGCGGGCACCCCACCGACGAGTACCGCAAGCTCGCGCGAATCGGCATCGACCCGGTCGCCGACGGCGTGCGCCTGCGGCTCGAGACCCCGGCGGGCAGCCGCATCAGCCGCGAGCAGGTGGGCCACTGCATGCGTTTCCTGGCGCTGTGGGCGCGGCTGGACCACTAGTGCGCTGTTTCACTCTTGGCGACGCTTTCAGCGAGCCGCTGGCCGGTCGGATGCATGGCCCGTTCCCGCAGGGATGGCGATGCCCTTTCAAGAGAGCGCAACGCGGCAGATAGGCGGTCAGCGGCTCACCCGAAGGGAACTCCCCCGAAAGCGCCTTGCGGCGCTTGCCAAGGGCTGCGGCCATTGCCCGCGCACCGCGCCACTTGCAGGGGGCGCTGAAGACATCGCCCAGAGTGAAACAGCACACTGGCGCCTCGGCCATTCGGGTTAAGATAGGTGGCCCCTGCGGAGCCGCCATGTCCGATCGTCTCGTTCTCTACACCACCAGCACCGATCCCGCCGCCGACGCCGAACGTCTGCTCGCCGCCCTGCGCGACTGCGGCCTGGCCGCCGGGGCGTTCGAGCACGCCGGAGAGCTGCGCCACCGCGCCGGCGAGGCCTTGATGGAGCTGGTCACCTTCCTCGGCTGCTCGCCCTACGTGGCCCTGGATCCGGCCATGGACGACCGCTTTTGCCACGTCGCCGTGCGGCCGCTGCCGGCCGTCGCCTTTCTCGGCGGCAGCGACGCCACGCCTCCGCGCTGTCGCCGCTGCCGCACACGCATCGCCGACTGGCGCGGCGCCGTGGAGGCCTGGCGCGCGGCGCCGGAGCAGCCATGGCAATGCCCGGAGTGCGGCGAAGCGACGCCGGCACCCGACCTCGACTGGCGCCACTTCGCCGGCTTCGGCAATCTTTGCGTGGAGCTGTGGGGGGTACAGCCGGAGCTCGCGGTGCCCGGCGACCGCCTGCTGGCGATCCTCAAGGAGACCACGGGGACGGGGTGGGACTTCTATTTTGCGACCGCCTGAGCGCGCTTCGGTGCCGAGCAATCAGTATTGGCTGCCTAGTGTTAAGTGTTTAGTTGCGGTGTCCGCCTACCCGCCCATTCGCGGCGAGGGCGCCGCTCCCACCTCCCACCCTCTGGCGCGGATTTTGTGGGAGCGACCGCCTGGTCGCGAATTCCGCCGCCGAGGCCGGCCCCTTCGCGGGCAGGCGCCCGCTCCCACGGCCCCTTGCCGGCGCGGTGTCACACAATGGTGTAGGAGGCCCGCCCTCGGGCCGAATGTCCGTGGCACCGGATACGCCGGCTCGCGGCGAGGGCGCCGCTCCTACCCTCTAGCGCGGATTTTGTGGGAGCGACCGCCTGGTCGCGAATTCCGCCGCCGAGGCCGGCCCCTTCGCGGGCAGGCGCCCGCTCCCACGGCCCCTTGCCGGCGCGGTGTCACACAATGGTGTAGGAGGCCCGCCCTCGGGCCGAATGTCCGTGGCACCGGATACGCCGGCTCGCGGCGGGGGCACCGCTCCTACAACCGTTTTGATTCCCTTCTGCCTTCATCCTTCTGCCTTGCCCTTCTCCATCTTCTGCGCCAGCTGCGACCAGTCGTACTCGCGCAGGGCCCGCGCCAGTTCGTAGGCCCGCCCGCTGAGCACCGCCACCTGCTGGGAGCCCGGATCGGTGATGCCGTGGAACGGCAGCAGTTCGCCCAACGCGGCATGCTTGTATTCGTCCAGGGGCATCAGCACGTCGTCGCGGCGGGTGTACCAGGCGTCCTCGCCCTCCTCGCAGACCCGGTCGAGGACGTTGAACTGGCGGCAGGCCAGGGGCCGTACCGGATGTACGCTGCAGGCGTCGTCGATCAGGAAGGGGCAGGCGGTGGCCTCCGGAGTGTGCGCCACCAGTTGTTGGTGCAGGCGCTCACGCACCGGGCCCTGCAGCTTCTCCACCACGTACCAGGTGATGCCCATCACCTCCGGCTGAAAGACCGGAATCTCGGTGTGGGCACGGCAGCAGGCGGCGCAGCCCTTGCGGCAGGCGACGCTGTGGCCGTGCTCTTCGGCCTGGCGGGTCACCTCGACCACGCCCTCGTCGGCGATCCGGTAGGCCTCGGCGAGCATGCCGAGCCAGGCGTGCTGCTTGATCTCCGCCTTGCCGAACGGGCCCTTGTCTTTGCTGCTCATGAATCTCTTCTCCTCGCGGCACTCACCGCCACGCTCGCGGCGCACGGTGGCGCCTGAAAAAAACCTTCTTGGGAACCAGCGAAAACACCGAACGCACCGAAAGATCAAACAGCAACGGATGCCTTGGGCTTTGCGCCTTTTTCGCCGTCTTCAGTGTCTTCGGTGGTTCCCTGAATCCTTGCCTTTTGTCGTCGCTCAGCCGAAGCGCCGTTCCAGGTAGGCGACGATGTCGGCCGACTCGTAGAGCCAGGTGTGACCGCCCCCCTCCCGCGGAATGCGCAGGCAGGGCACCTGGTAGCGGCCCCCGCCGGCCCGCAGCTCGGCCCGCGTCGTCGGGTCGCGGCGAACGTCGCGCAGCGGCACGCCGACGGCCAGCCGGCGCAGCGCCCGACGCACCCGCAGGCAGTAGGGGCAGGTGGCGAACTGGTACAGCACCAGCTTGGCGGCCTCGGCCTCCGCCGCCGCCTGGGCCGCGGGCTCGCGCTGCAGCGGCGTGCCGCCGAACAGCCACGCCAGCAGGCTCATGCTGGCGCCCCGCGCCGCTCCAGGATCACGAAGCTGCAGGCGAAAGCGTTGTCGGCGTCGGCCGGCTGCTCCTCCCGCTCCACCTCGCGCCAGGCATTGAGGTCGAACTCCGGAAACCAGGCGTCGCCCTCGAAGCGGCCGTGGACCAGGGTCATGTAGAGACGCTCGGCCCGCGGCAGCATCTGGGTGTAGAAGGACTGGCCGCCGATCACCATCACCTCGGGCGCGTCGCCGGCAGCACGCAGGGCCGCCTCCACGTCGGCCACCACCACCGCGCCCTCGGGACGGTAGTCCGGGTCGCGACTGACCACGATGTTGAGCCGCTGGGGCAGCGGCCGGCCGCCGAAGGAGTCGAAGGTCTTGCGCCCCATCACCACCGGCTTGCCCAGGGTGTGGCGGCGAAACCAGCGCATGTCGGCCGGCAGCTTCCACGGCAGGCGGTTGTCGATGCCGATGACCCGGTCGTCGGCCATCGCCCAGATGAGGGAGACGGTCATACCGCTACCGGCGCCTTGATGTGCTCGTGGTGCTGGTAGTCGAGCAGCTCGAAGTCCTCGAACCTGAAGTCGAAGATCGACTTCACCTCGGGATTGATGCGCATGCTCGGCAGCGGGTAGGGCTCGCGCTGCAGCTGCTTGTCGGTCTGCTCCAGGTGATTCAGGTAGAGGTGGGCGTCGCCCAGGGTGTGCACGAACTCGCCCGCCTGCAGCCCGGTCACCTGGGCCATCATCATGGTCAGCAGGGCGTAGGAGGCGATGTTGAAGGGCACGCCGAGGAAGATGTCGGCGCTGCGCTGGTAGAGCTGGCAGGAGAGCCGGCCTTCGGCCACGTAGAACTGGAAAAAGGCGTGGCAGGGCGGCAGGGCCATCTTGTCGACCTCGGCCACGTTCCAGGCGGAGACGATCAGCCGGCGCGAGTCGGGATTGTTGCGGATCTGCTCCACCACCTGGGCGATCTGGTCCACGTGGCCGCCGTCGGGGGTCGGCCAGGAGCGC
>CAZMMH010000068.1:4666-9712 GCA_964567315.1 uncultured Gammaproteobacteria bacterium | reverse complement strand
GGTGGCCATCTGGCTGGCCAGGGCGAAGAGGATCTCCGGGTCGTCCATGGCCAACTGGCGGAAGCTGCCGTAGCTGATTTCGGCCAGGGTGCAGGCGGTGCGGGTGCGGACCCAGGCGCTGCGCACGTTCTCCTCGAACAGGCCCATCTCGCCGAAGAAGTCGCCCGGGTTGAGGTAGGCCAGGACGATTTCGTGCCCTTCCTCGTCCTCGATCAGCACCGAGACCGAGCCCTCGACGATGTAGTAGAGCACGTCGGGCTTGTCGCCGGCGACGATGATGCCGGTCTTGGTCGGATAGCGCCGCTGATGACAGTGTTCGAGGAAACGGTCGATCTCGGGGTTGCCGGTCGATTTCTGCTCTTTGATCATGTCTTTGCTCATGCCGCCGTATCCACTTCGCCCGGTAATTCGGGCCAGTGTAGGGGATGGCGCTGGCCATTGTCGATCTATGCTACGCTTCCGGCCCTTGACTGCATGGTGGAGGTAAGAGCATGAAAGCGCGGGTGAAATGGGTGGAGGAGGCCACCTTCCTGGCGGAGTCCGGCAGCGGCCACGCGGTGGTGATGGACGGGCCGCCGGAGCTTGGCGGGCGCAATCTCGGGGTCCGGCCGATGGAGATGCTGCTGCTCGGCATGGGCGGCTGCACCGCCTTCGACGTGGTGCACATCCTGAAGAAGCAGCGCCAGCAGGTGAGCGACTGCGTGGCCGAGCTCTCCGCCGAGCGGGCGGCCGAGGATCCCAAGGTATTCACCGCGATTCATGTCCACTTCGTGGTCAGCGGTCACGAGCTGAAGGAGGACCGCGTGCGCAAGGCGGTGGAGCTGTCGGCGGAGAAGTACTGCTCCGCCTCCATCATGCTGGCCAACGGCGGCGTCCGGATCACCCACGACTACGAAATCGCCGCCCCCTGAGGGCCGGCAGCGCGCGAACCGCTGCAACAACGGGCCGGGAGCATATCCCGATGCAGGGGCGATTTTCTGTCCCTTCGGCGGGCGAATCGGCGATAATGGGGTGTTGGCTTCGCGTCGCGCGCCCTGCGGGGCGGCGGCTTTCCTTCCGACGGCGATTGAATGAGGACGGATCGTTGGCCAAGACCCTTAAGAACCGTATCAAGCTGCACGGTTTCAACAACCTGACGAAGACCCTGAGCTTCAATATCTACGACATCTGCTTCACGCAGAGCGATGCTCAGCAGCGCGAGTACATCGAATACATCGATGAGGCCTACAACGCCGAGCGCCTGACCCAGATACTCACCGAGGTGGCCAACATCATCGGTGCCAACATCCTCAACATCGCCCACCAGGATTACGATCCCCAGGGCGCCAGCGTGACCATGCTCATCTCCGAGGAACCGGTGAAGTCCGAGCACCTCTCCAACAGCGAGGAGCCGGGGCCGCTGCCCGACGCGGTGGTGGCGCACCTGGACAAGAGTCACATCACCGTGCACACCTATCCGGAGAGCCACCCGGACAGCGGCATCAGCACCTTCCGCGCCGATATCGACGTCTCCACCTGCGGGCGCATCTCCCCGCTGCGCGCGTTGAACTTCCTGATCCACAGCTTCGAGTCGGACATCGTCACCATGGACTACCGGGTGCGCGGCTTCACCCGCGACATCAAGGGCAAGAAGCACTTCATCGACCACAAGATCAATTCGATCCAGAACTTCCTGGCCAAGGACACGCGCGAGCGCTACCAGATGATCGACGTGAACGTCTACCAGGAGAACATCTTCCACACGAAGATGATGCTCAAGGAGTTCGAACTGGATAACTACCTGTTCGGCAGCACCTCGGCGGCCTCCCTCAGCGAGGTCGAGGCGCGCAAGATTCGCCGGCGCCTGGAGCACGAGATGCTGGAGATCTTCTACGGGCGCAACATGCCGCGGGTGAAGCGCTAGACGACGCTCGCCGGTCGGCAGACAGGGCGACAAACGAAAAGCGGGGCCGAGGCCCCGTTTTTTTGTCTGCGCGCCGGCTGCCGCCGAGCTCAGATCCGGTAGACGCTCTTGGTCATCACCTTCGAGGTCAGGCCCATCAGCTTGCGGATCGGCCAGGGCAGCTCGGCGCCACCCGCCTCCAGGGCCACGGTGGCGTGGTGCTGCTCGTCCTCCTTCATCTGCTCCAGGATCGCCCGGCTCTTCTCGTCCTGGGGCGGCAGCTGGGCCAGGTGGCTGTCCAGGTGGCGCACCACCTGGCGCTCGGTCTCGGCGACGAAGCCGAGGCTCCACTTGTCCCCGGCCGCCCCGGCGAGGGCGCCGAGGGCGAAGGAGCCGGCATACCAAAAGGGGTTGAGCAGGCTCTTGTGACTGCCCATCTCGTGGACCCGGCGCTCGCACCAGTCCAGATGGTCGTTCTCCTCCTGGGCGGCCCGCTCCATGCTGGCGCGCACCTCGGGCAGGCGCGCGGTCAGCGCCTGGCCCTGGTAGAGGGCCTGGGCGCAGACCTCGCCGGCGTGGTTGATGCGCATCAGCCCCGCCACGTGACGCCGCTCGCCATCCGAAAGCTCGCACTCCGGCTGCTCGGCCGCCGGGTCGGGGCGTTCGGTCACCTGGGGGCGGCCGACCACGGTGCGCAGTGCCATGTCCAGGTTGATCAGCAACTGGTCGACGGGGGTGTAGTGACGTGCGTTCATGGCGCAAACCTTAGCGCCGCACCCCTGTAGAGGCAAGCCGGTGCCCGCCGCGCCTTCACGTGGGCGGCGTTTTCGCGCACTATGCCCAGTGTTCTGTGCCGCAATTAATGACCGTTTCAGCGAGTCCCTGCGCGGCGAGCCGCCAGGCGCGGCCTCGCAGGGGCAGTCATTCTGCCTCAAGAGGTCGCAACACCGCGGATGGCCGCGCAGGGACTCGCCCTAAGGGAGCCCCGCCAATGGGCCAATCCCGCGTTGCCGTCCTTGGCAAGGGCCAGCCATTCCCGGCGGACGGTGCCTTGTCTTGGCCCATTGGAGGGGCTCTGAAAGGGTCATTAATTGGGGCGCAGAACACTAGCTCGGAAACGTGTCGCCGGCGACGGCGCGCAGTCGAAGCGGGAGAGAACCCATGACATTGCACGAGGCCGGAAACTATCTCATGCCGCTGGCGCTGGGCGGGGCCGTCGGCCTGATCGCCTTCTTCGCCGTCATGCTGCAGGCGTTGATTCAGGGGCAGAAGATCGTGGTCGCGGCGCTGCTGCTGGCGATCGCCGCCAATATCGTCTTCCTCCTGCTGGGGGCGGAGGCGCTGCAGGGGCTGGCGGTTGCCGCCGGGCTGATGATCCCGCTGGTGCTGCTGGCCGCCCTGCGCCTGAAGCGGCGCGAGGCGTGGTTGCCTGCCGGGGTCAGCGTCGCCGGGGCCCTGGTGACCTTCTACTGTGCCGTCCAGATCATGGCCCGCTGAGGCGGGCCCGCGGCGCCCGTCGGCACTACCCCAGGGCCTCCGCCAGCAGAACCACGGGATGAACCACCCGCGGCGCCCGCTCCGCACCGAAGCCGGCGGCGATGTGCAGGCCGCAGCCGTAGTTGGCGGTGGCCAGGGCGTCGACCCGCTCGCGCCGTAGCGCCTCCACCTTGTCGCGCCGCAGGCGGCCCGCCCACTCGGGTTGGGTGATCATGTAGCTGCCGGCGGCGCCGCAGCACTGGTCGTTGCCGGCCAGCGGAATGGCCTCGAGCTGCGGAATCCGCGCCAGCAGGGCATAGACGCCGGCGGCGTTGCCAAGCAGGTTGCGTGCGCTGCACGGCTCGTGCACCGCCACCCGCCGCGGCAGCGGCCGCAGGCGCAATTCTGCCGGCCACTCCACCTGCAGCAGGAAATCGCAGATGTCGCGCACCGGTGCTGTCATCGCCGTCTCCTCCCCGAACAGCCGCGAAGACTCGGCCAGCTGTGCCCCGCAGCCGGTGGCCGTGGTGACGATGGCGGTGATCTCCAGCCCCTGGAAGGCCGCGTGGTTGGCGGCGGCCAGGCACGCCGCGCTTTCCCGCTCGCCGGCGTGCTGGTGCAGCGAGCCGCAGCAGCCCTGGGCGGCCGGGATGTGGACGCCGTAACCGAGGCGGGTGAGCAGGCGCAGCGCGGCCGTGAGGGCCGGCGCGTCCATGGCCTCGCCGAGACAGCCGGTGAACAGGGCCACGTCGCCGCGATGGGCGGCGGTGGGGGGTGCGTAGGCCGGGAAGTCGGGCAGCGGCGGCACCGCGGGCAGGGCCGCCTCCAGGCCGTCGAGGTCGAGCCCCTTGAGCAGGCCGCTCTTGCGCGCCAGCCACTGGGCGCCGCTCTGCTGGTAGAGGCGCAGCCCCTTGAGGAAGGGGCGCAGGCGACCCTTCTTGTCGCTCACCGTGTCGAGCAGTCGTTGCAGCACCGGCGGCCGTCTGCGTGTCGGCGCCAGCAGCGCGCGCGCCTCGTCGATCAGGGCGCCGTAGGGCACCTTCGAGGGACAGACCTTTTCACAGGCACGGCAGACCAGGCAGTGGTCGAGGTGTCCGCTAAGCGCGGCGTCCGCCGGCAGCTGGCCGCGCCCCAGGGCCTGCATCAGAAAGATGCGCCCGCGCGGCGACTCCGCCTCGTTGCGCGACAGACGGTAGGTCGGACAGTGTGGCAGGCACAGGCCGCAGAGGACGCACTGGTCCGTGGCTTTGAGTGGCGGTTCGCGGTCCAAGGGGCGGAGTCCGGCTTGGGGAACGGGGCGCTCTATGGTATCAGCTCCACCCTATAATGCCCGGAAAACCCGAGCGGGAGCCCGCAATGAGCCATTTTCGTCACCACGTCTTTTTCTGCACCAACGAACGCGATCCGGGCAACCCCTGTTGCGCCCGCCACGGCGCGCAGAAGATGCGCGACTACGCCAAGGCCCGCTGCAAGGAGCTGGGCATCCACGGCGCCGGCCAGGTGCGCATCAACAACGCCGGCTGCCTCGATCGCTGCGAGCAGGGCCCGGTACTGGTGATCTACCCGGAGGCGGTCTGGTACACCTACGTCGACCGCGAGGACATCGACGAAATCATCCGGAGCCACCTGATCGAAGGGCGGGTGGTGGAAAGGCTGAAGATCAGTGGATAGTGAACAGTGAACAGTGA
>CAZMMH010000068.1:0-4566 GCA_964567315.1 uncultured Gammaproteobacteria bacterium | reverse complement strand
AAGGGCGGGTGGTGGAAAGGCTGAAGATCAGTGGATAGTGAACAGTGAACAGTGAGTCGTTGTGGTGTGCTGCGCACGCGTTTTCGAATGGCTGTGCGCAGCACGCATTCGCCATTCACTCTCGACTATTCATTCTTCACTGCGGCTCACCATTCACTGACTCGCGCCTCGCATAGGGGCGAGCCAAACCCGTCCGTCCCGAACCTCCACCTCCACCGGCGTCAGCCCCCGGCCGTTGCACGGGCCCCAGGTGCAGGCACCGTCGCGGATGCGGAAGCGGGCCGCGTGAAACGCGCACATGATTTCCTGGCCGTCCAGGGTGAGGAATTGGTCCGGCTGCCAGTTCAGCTCGACGCCGGTGTGCGGGCAGCTGTTGCGGTAGGCGTAGAAGTGGCCGCGGTGGTGGACCAGCAGGATGGCCAGGGGTATGCCCTGGCGTATCACCTCGAAGCCGCGGGCCCGGTCCGGCGGCAGTGCCTCCACCGGACACAGGGGCGCGCCCTCGGCGATGGGCGCGTCACGCATGAGCCGCCTCCACCTGCGCAAGGCCCTGGAAACCCTCGAGGCCACACTTGAGACCGGCCAGGCGGGCGCCGAACGATAGTGCCTCGGCCAGGGTGTCGCCGGCGGCCAGACGGTGAATCACCCCGGCGTTGAGGGTGTCGCCGGCGCCCAGGGTGTCGACCAGGCGCGCCGGTGTTAGCGCCGGCGCGTGCAGCGGGACGCCGTCGTGCCCGCGGCCGTAGGCGCCGTCGGCGCCCCAACCGCAAACCAGCAGGGCCTGCGGTGCGCGCCGGGCCATCGCCGCGAGAAATGCCAGCGGGTCAAGGTGGCCATGGTGCTCGGCGTAGGCCCGCGAGAAGAACAGCAGGTCGGCCCGGGGGAACAGCGCCTCGATGCCGGCGCGCGGCTTCTCCACCTCCAACGAGCGCGGCAGCTCGGGCCGCTCCGCCGCGGCCCGCGCCAGCATGCGGGCGGTCGCCTCGACGTTGCGGCCCTCGAAGTGCAGCCAGTCGAACGGCGCCAAGCCGAGCCGCGCGAAGTGGGCCTCGGCCAGCTCCGGCAGGTCGCGGTAGTGGACGATGGTGCGCGAGCCGTTGCGGGTGTTGAGGCTGACGTAGGAGGTGGGCGCCTTGCCCGGGAGCAGCGGGCAGAGGCCGCTGCCGACGCCTTCACCCTCGAGCAGTAGGCGGATGCGCCGGCCGTCGGCCTCATCGGCCAGTACCGCGAGCAGTTCGCAGCGATGGCCGAACTGGGCCAGCACCGCCAGGGTGTTGGCGGCGTTGCCGCCGCGCACGACCCGCTGGGCGATCGCGCGCACCTCGGCATCCTCGGCCGGAAAGCCGTCTACGCTGTTGATAATGTCCAGCGTGGCGATGCCGACGCCGAGAATCTGTGCCACCGGGCTCTCCTTCGGTTGTGGGACCTGCTCGCAAGGGCGTCGGCGCTACGATAAATGGGCGGCCATGGGCACTCAAGTGGAGAAGCGGAATGGCGTTCAAGACCCCGGAACAGGCGGAGACGGCCTTTTATCAGGCGCTGATCGACGGCGATGCGGAGGCCATGGCGGCGGTCTGGGCGGTGGCCGCGGAGGTGGCCTGCATTCATCCGGTGGGCCCACTGCTCAGTGGCCATGCCCAGGTGACCGCGGGCTGGGCACACATCCTGGATGGCGGCGGCATGCGCGTGCGTCACCGCCGCCTCGGCATGCTGTCGGGCGGTGATCTCGCGGTGCACACGGTGCTGGAGGAACTGCTGCGCGGTGAGGAGGCGGGAGCGGTGCGGGTGCTGGCGACCAACGTCTACCGGAAGGGCCCCGAGGGCTGGTGGTTGGTGCTGCACCACGCCTCGCCGGTGGAGCGTGCCGAGGCCGTGTCGCGGGCCGCCGGGCAGGTGGTCCACTGAGAGGATGCGAAATGCGTCGCGCCCTGTATTTTTCAGGGCAAAAACTGTCCCGGGCCTATGGCAATGGTATTGGAAAGGCGTTATTTTAACCTCGGCCTGATTCCGGGCGTCACCAGAGAACGAAGGAGTTGATATGGCTGTCAAGAAGAAAGCTGCTACCACCAAGAAAGCGGCTCCGAAGAAGACCGCTGCCGTTGCTGCACCCGCCAAGCCGAAAGCCATCAAAACAAAGATGACCAAGGCCGGCATGATCAACAACCTGGTCGAGAAGACCGGGCTCGCGAAGAAGGACGTCGTCGCCATTTACGATGCGCTCAGCGAAATGGCCGCCGGCTCCCTGATGAAGAACAGTATCGGTGAGTTTTCCCTTCCCGGTATGATCAAGCTGACCCGCAAGAAGAAGCCCGCCACCAAGAAGCGCACCGGCCGCAACCCGGCCACCGGCGAAGAGATCGTGATTCCCGCGCGTCCCGCCAGCTGGACCCTGCGCGCCCGTGTACTGGCCGGCCTGAAGAAGACCTGCCTCGACTGATCGCTGCGCCGCAGCGGAAGAGGCCAATGCCCGGGGCGCAAATCCCGGGCATTTCTTGCCACTGCTGCCGGCGCAGGCCCCGCCTCACTCCCCCTTCAGCGATTGTTCCGCCAGCATGCGTGCATGCACGAAGTCGCTGTGCGGTACGTACAGCAGCCTGGCGATCTTGCGCACCACGTGTTCCTCGATGTCGTCCTTGTGTCCGTCGGCGAAGGCGACCCGCCACATCAATTCGACGATGCGCTTCTTCTGCGCCGCGTCGAAGTGGTCGTTGACCAGGCGGGTGAAACCGAAGTAGTCGACCGCCTCGTCGGCACGGCGCGCGGCCAGGGCCATCAACTGCTCGGCCTCGTCGCGGCCGACCGCGAACAGCTCGCCGAGGGCGTGACGGATCGTGCTCTCCTCCTCGCCGTCCACCGAGTTGTCGGCACGGCTGACCTCAACCAGCAGGGCAGCTGCGGCCAGCTGCAGTGGCCGCTCGGGGTCGCCGCTTCCGTCGGTCAGGGGTGTCTGGATGAAGTCGGTGAAGAAGTTGCGCAATTGTTCGAACATGGTGCTCTCCTCGGCCCGGCAGGCCGGTGGCCTGCCTTCAGGCGAGATATTTCGACCAGTCACGGCCCTGATCGCCGAAGGCGAAGAAATGCGGGTTCAACAGCGATGCCTTGGTGTTGTAGCGCAGCGGGCGCATTTCGGTATCGGTGAGCTGCCCGCCGGCCTCTTCGAGGATGCATTGGGCCGCAGCGGTGTCCCACTCGGAGGTGGGGCCGAGGCGCGGGTAGAGGTCGGCGCTGCCCTCTGCCACCAGGCACGACTTGAGCGAGCTGCCGACCGCCAGCAGCCGGTGTTCGCCGAGGCGGCGCAGGAAGGCCGTCAGCCGTTCACCGCGATGGGAGCGGCTGCCGGCGACCACCGGCGGATCGCCTCCGAGGCGGCGCACATGGATCGGTCGCGGCGCTTCTCCGGGCAACTGCTTGAAGGCGCCACCGCCGCGGCGGGCGAAGTAGCTGACGCCGCTGACCGGCACGTGGATCACCCCGAGGACCGGTGCATGGGTCTCGATCAGGGCGATGTTGACGGTGAACTGGTCGTTGCGTTTGATGAACTCGCGGGTGCCATCCAAGGGATCGATCAACCAATAGCGCTGCCAGTGGCCACGCTCCCCGAAGGGGTGCCCGCTCGCCTCCTCCTCGGAGAGTTGCGGCAGCTCGGGGGTGAGAATCGCCAAGCCCGCGGCGATCGCGTCGTGGGCGGCCAGATCGGCCTCGGTCAGCGGCGAGCGGTCCTCCTTGAGCTGGATGCTGAAGCCGCCGCGGTAGATCTGCATGATCCGCCGGCCGGCCTCGGCGGCGAGCTCGAGCAGCGGGACGAGCAGGGCATCGAGCGCCGCGTCGCCGGCCAGGATCTTAGCCATGGCGAAGGCGTTCGCGTACCAGGAACAGGGCGGCGATACTGCGGGCCTCGGTGAAGTCGTCGCGGGCCAGCAGCTCGTCCAACGCCGCCAGTTTCCACGGCAGCACCTCGATCGCCTCGGGTTCGTCGCCCTCGCGCCGCTGCGGGTAGAGTTCCTCGGCCAGCACCACATGGGTCTGGTGATCGAGGTAGCCGGGGGCGAGGCTGAGGGAGGTGAGGTGGGTGAGACGGTGGGCGGCGTAGCCCACCTCCTCCATGATCTCGCGGTTGGCCGCACCGAGCAGCGGTTCGTCGCCCTCGATCCGCCCCTTCGGCAGTCCCAGTTCGTAGCTGTGGGTGCCGGCGGCGTATTCGCGAATCAGCAGCACCGTGTCGCGGTCGAGCATCGGCACGATCAGCACCGCGCCGCGTTTGGAGCCGACCAGGCGTTCGTACTGGACCTCGGTGCCGTTGGCGAAGCGCAGGTCGAGCTGCTCGACGTTGAACACCCGCGTCTTGGCGAGGGTGCGGCTGGCGAGGATTTCGGGTTTCTTGGGCATGCGAGACTGTCCGCTGCGGGCACGGCGTGGCTGGATCGATTGTACACTATGCCCTTTCCCGCACGGGCCGCAGGCGATGGCCGGAGAGAAACGGTGAACAGTATCAAACCTGACTGGGGGAGCATCGACAGCGTGTTCCTCGACATGGACGGCACGCTGCTCGACCTGCATTTCGACAAC
>CAZMMH010000067.1:0-9734 GCA_964567315.1 uncultured Gammaproteobacteria bacterium | reverse complement strand
CGGCGGTGCGGATGCCCTCGAACAGGCGGATCACCTCGAACAGGATCTTCTGCCGTGCAAACACCTCGCCGTGCCGGGCGGCCTCGAGCATGGCCTCGGCACGATGCACGCCGCCCCAGATCTGGCCGCCGTTGTAGATCGGGACCTGGACCTGGAAGCGGGTCTGGTAGTTCTGGTACCAGCCGGGATTGTCGAGATTGTGCGACCGCTGATCGACGATGGTGGGGTCACCCATGCCGGCCACGAATTGGCCGGCGCCGAAGTCGTTGAAGGTGGCCTGACGTTGCTGCACCTTCATGCCGAAGACGTTGAGGGGGTTGTCGCTGCTGCTGGCGGTCAGGCCGAGACTGAGCTTGGGCAGCAGGTGGCCCTTGGCCTCGCGCACCGCGCCGCGGGCCTCGGCCACCTGCGCGCGGCTCTGCACC
Source organism: uncultured Gammaproteobacteria bacterium (assembly GCA_964567315.1). Taxonomy (GTDB): domain Bacteria; phylum Pseudomonadota; class Gammaproteobacteria; order CAZMMH01; family CAZMMH01; genus CAZMMH01. The sequence continues at coordinate 9,309 of CAZMMH010000067.1, read as the reverse complement.
AACTCCGGGGTCTGGCGCAGGGCCATCTCCACCGCGGTGGCAGGGGTGAGGGGCTCCGCCGCGTAGGCCGGCAGGATCAGGCCCATGGCGAGACTCAGGCCGGCGGCAAGGCGCGGCAGGGCGGTAGTTCGACTCATCGGCTGGTGCTTCCCTTTATCTCCGTCTCACGCATTTTAGGGCCGTAGGCTGCCGGCCGTGTTCGGGGGCAATGTATATTAGCCGCCACTAATATTCAACGCGCATTCCAGTAATCCTTTTCGGTCGCCCGTGTCCGCGGCGATCTCAGCGGTCATCGACCCGCGCTGCCGACACAACGGCCTCGATGCCGTCGGCAGCCGCCGGGCAACGGCATGCCATATCTCTGCGACTACGACTCTAGCAAGCTTTTCCGCCCTTCACCGCGCCCGCGGGCCCTTCGTCACCCTCACGGCGGCAAGCGCTTGCCGCCGCTTGGGCGGCAACGCGCTGTCGGATCGCGCGGGGGTGGGCCAGGTGGAAAGGCGGAAGGTCAAGTTTGTGTGAGTACGCCGTGCCGCCGATATCAATGAATTCGTCAACGTCCGATTTCAGAAGTTCTATTTTCGATTTCTACATTATTTCTTAAGTTCAATTTTACTCGACGCGGCCTTTTTCCTGGGCCGGCACGCATCTTGCTGTTTGTCCGCCTGCGCATTCCGAATCCCCTGTTTGCGGCGTTCATCGCGAGGCGGCAAATGGCAATTTCGGCAAGCGCGTAAATACAGGGTGAAGGGATCGTCTATTTCACGTCCGAAGCCGTGTTCGGCGTGAATCGGCGCCGCATTACCCGCCGAAGGTCGTCAAACCGCCGACGCTACCGGCGGCGTGACCGCCAAAACGCAATTGACGAGGAACAGACCATGACCAGCGCGATTTCCGGTATGACGGGCGTCTTCCGCCCGCAGGTGGTTTCCGGAGCCAGCATGCGTCAACCGCCGGCTCAACGCATGGCAAACCTTTTCGACGCCATCGACAGCAATGGCTCCGGCAGCATCAGCAAGGCGCAATTCGAACAGGCCTTTCAGACCATGAACCCGCCCAAGGGATTGCAGGCCATGGGGGCCGACGCCATTTGGGGTCAGCTCGATCCGAACAGCAGCGGCAGCGTCTCCAAGCAGGATTTCGTCAGCACCATGACCAACGTGTTGGCCCAGATGCATGCGCAACACGCGCAGGCGCGTGCAGACGGGGACGGCGATGCCGACGGCAGCAACGGCGTCGCCAACGGCGGGCAGGGCAACGGCAGCAACCCGCTGTCCGATCTGGTGGCGGTGCTGCAGAAGCTCGAGGCCACCCTCGGCGGCCAGGCGCCATCGGGCCAGGGCAGCAACAACGGGACCCTGTTCAACGGCAAGGCCTGACGCAACGCGTCCCCGTCGGTGCCTACGGACCGACGGGGGCACGGAGCCTCGCTCATGACCCGGCTATTCAGCTACAGCTTCGACGCCATGGGCGGCGCCGCCAATCTGCATCTCTATGCGGAGGATGAGGCGGTCGCTGCCGGTGCGGCGGACGAGGCGATCCGCGAAATCGAACGTATCGAGCAACGCTATTCGCGCTACCGACCCGACAGCCTGTTGAGCGGGATCAACCGCACGGGGGCGGAGGGCGGGCGGATCGCCGTGGACGCCGAGACGGCGGCACTGCTCGACTACGCCTACGCCTGCCATACCCACAGCGGCGGCCTGTTCGATATCAGCGCCGGGGTACTGCGGGAGGCCTGGGATTTCGGCGCCGGCAGCCTGCCCGAGGCCGCGGACCTGGACGCGTTGCGGGCGCGCGTGGGCCTCGACAAGCTACGCTGGCATCGGCCGTCGCTGGAGTTCACCCGACCGGGCATGGAGCTCGATTTCGGCGGCATCGCCAAGGAGTACGCCGCCGATCGGGCCGCCAGAATCTGCCGGGACAACGGAATCCACGGCGGTCTGGTCGAGCTGAGCGGCGACATCGCGGTGATCGGCCCGCATCCCGACGGCAGCCTCTGGGAAATAGGCATTCGCCATCCGCGTGACCCGGAGGCACTGGCGGGCACCGTGTCCCTTGGAAGCGGCGGTCTGGCGGGAAGTGGCGACTACGCGCGTTGCATCGAACTGGAGGGCGTGCGCTACGCTCACATCCTCGATCCCGTCAGCGGTTGGCCGGTACAGGGCCTGGCGGCGGTAAACGTCGCGGCCGAGTCATGCATGGTGGCGGGCAGCGTCAGCACCATCGCGATGCTCAAGGGCACCGCCGGAGCCGACTGGCTGCGGCAACTCGGCGTTGCGCATCTGTGGATCGACGTCGAGGGCCGGCAGGGCGGCCCGCTACTCGGGGGCTGAACGCCGCGCGGCCGCGACCAAGGCGTTCACATGCCCCGCGTCCCATTTTTTCGACGCGATGGTGCTCGGCACCGGAAGACCCACGGCGGCATGTCGGGAGATAAGGTGACGGCGCGCCAGACGCCGTGCTCGAGCACACGACCCAACCTCGGGCGTCGGCCATCTCTGGATCGACTGCGACGGTAACAGCGGTGGCAACCTGTCTCACCAGGCAAGCGCAGCCCGACGCACGGCGGTGACCCAGCACCGCATCAACACTCCAACGGCTACGCCCGACGGCCGACGTTGTCTGTACGGACGGCGACGCGCGCAACGGCCGCGTATCTTCAGCGCGCCACGCGCTGGGGAGGAAAGGGGGGCGTTCCGGAAGCGTGTGTCCCGGGCCACCATATCCGTCCCCCTTCGGGATTTAACATAATATACATTATGCGTTATCCGCATATATTGGTGAATCTACTTAACTCTATGTTTTTCAAGGACACGACGTACCGGCGTCGCGAAAACTTCCTTCTATACTTGACCTTGACCCCCGCACGACACGTGCTTGGCGGCATGTTGGGCTATCCGTCATTCATGGAGAAGAACCTGACATTCATGGAGAAGGACGATGGAGGCTTCGGAAGGCACCGGCACCGCCCAAACCAGCGAACCACGCGCAATCGTGTTGATCGTGGACGACGACACGGGCAATCTCGCCGCCCTCGGGCGGACCCTGCATCGCCATTACGACGTCCTGGCCGCGCCTTCCGGCGGCCGCGCCCTCCAGATCGTTGGTGGTACCCCGAGGCCAGACCTGATCCTGCTCGACGTGATGATGCCGGAGATGGACGGCTACGAAGTGCTCGCCAAACTGCGCGAGGATCCGCTGACGCGGGACATCCCGGTGATCTTCGTCACCGGGATGGACTCCACCGACGAAGAGGAACGCGGCCTCGAACTCGGCGCCGTGGACTACATTCCAAAACCCTACCGCCCGGCAATCATTCTCGCCCGGATACGTACCCAGCTCGAACTCAAACGTGCCCGCGACTTGCTGGCGGATCAGAACAGCTACCTTGAGAGCGAGGTCGCACGGCGCATGCGTGACGTCCTGCTGACCCAGGACATTACCATCAACGCCCTGGCCGAGTTGGCCGAGACCCGCGACCTTGAAACCGGCAACCACATCCGCCGAACCCAGGAGTACGTCCGTATCCTGGCCGAAAGGCTGCGCACGCATCCTCGTTTTTCCGACTTCCTGAACGACCAAATCATTCAACTGCTGGTGAAGTCCGCGCCCCTGCACGACCTCGGCAAGGTGGGGATTCCCGACAATATCCTGCTGAAGCCCGGAAAGCTCACGCCGGACGAATGGGAGATCATGAAGACCCATAACCTGCTCGGGGCCAAGGCCCTGGAGCGGGCCTTGAGCAACGCAGACCGCAGCATCGATTTTCTCGATATGGCGATCCAGATCGCCCACTTTCACCACGAAAAATGGGACGGCAGCGGCTATCCCGACGGACTGGCGGGGGACGCGATTCCCATCCCTGCCCGACTGATGGCCCTGGCCGACGTATTCGACGCCCTGGTCTCGCCCCGTGTCTACAAAGCGGCCATGCCCGTGGAGCAGGCACGGGACATTATCGCCAGCGGGAGCGGACAGCACTTCGACCCCGACATCGTCGACGCCTTTCTTGCCGGCTTCAATGATTTCGTCACCGTTTTGCACAGCTACCAGTGACGATGGGTGGCCGGTTGCGGCATGGGGGACTTGGCGAGGCGGCGGCGACCCGCCCTACTCCCTCGCCAGCCTGATGGACATGCTGCTGCCGCAGCGCAACGAATGGGAACTCCTGATCCTCGGCAGCAACATGAATGAATCGGCGTCGACCAGGGCGCAGCCTGGCCACTACGGGCAATGGTCGTTCCATGGACTGCCGCCCACGCTGCAATGACGCCATTTCAACCACGAGGGCGAGGAATGGGTACTGGAAGAAAGCATTCGCCGCGTGACCACCGTCGGTACCGTCGACCTGCCCGGTGGGCCGATACCCAATCCCGAGTTCCGGACACTGCTCCATACACGGGCCCTGGGCTGCGGGGGGAAGCCATGGATGGGCTCGATGCCACCCGCGCCATCCGCGCCCTTCCCGGTATGCAGGCGCTGCCGATCCTGGCGCTGACCGCCAACGCCTTCGACGAGGATCGCGAGCGCTGCATCGCCGCCGGCATGAACGACTTCATCGTCAAGCCGGTCGATCCCGATCAGTTATTCGGCACGCTGCTGCGCTGGCTGCCGGCCGCTGCGAGCATGCCCGTCGTCATCGCCGCGGCAGCCGCGCTTCCCGCCATACTCGCCACCATTCCCGGCCTGGACGCGGCGTTTGGCCTCAAGCTACTGGACGGCCACCTCGCCGCCTACCGGCGCCTCCTGGGCCGCTTTGCCAGCGAGCATGCCGCCGACATGCGCAAGCTGCGCAGGCAGTTGGCGGCGAACGAGCTCGAGCAGGCGCGGCGCACCGCCCATACCCTCAAGGGCGCCTCGGGCAACCTCGGCGCGACCGGCGTGCAGCACCTGGCGGCAGAACTGGAGGCGGCGTTGCAGCAGGGTCTCGATTCGGCGCGCATCGAGGAACTGGCCGCGGCGCTGGAAGCCGAATTGCAGCGCCTGTCGAAGGCCATCCTCGCCGCCCTGTCGGAGACTGCGCCAGCCGCGGCGGTGACGGTGGACTGGGCGACGGTGCGCAGCGCGCTCGACGAACTGGAGCCGCTGCTGGGCGCCTCGAGCGTGCAGGCCAACGATCTGTTCGAAGAGCATGCTGCCCTGCTCAAGGCCGCGCTCGGGCCCACCGGCGCGACGCTGGAGCAACACATCGAGCAGTTCCTCTACGCCGAGGCGATCGAGTCCATCCGCCAGGCGCGGTCGGAATTCAGCGAACTTGGGGCCAGAAGATGAAAACACTCGCGGCCGCGGGCATCATTGTTCTTTTCCCATGCTACAGCGGGGCGGTTCTCGCCGGCGGGCTGTCCACGCCGGGCCAGGGCGCGCGCGCCCTGGGGATGGCCGGCGCGTTCACGGCCGTGGCGGACGACGGATCGGCCGTCTACTACAACCCGGCGGGGCTCGCCCGGATCGACGGCAGCGTGGTCGAGGCCAGCCTGGCCACGCTTGCGCCGCGGCTGCGCTACACCATGCCCGGCGGCGCGACGGAGACCAGCAGCAAGGACGCACTGGCGCCGTCTTTGTTCATTGCGCGCCGCTTCACGGACAGGCTCGTCGCCGCTTTCGGGGTGTACGCGCCCTACGCCCGGGATGCGGCAATCCCGGCCGACCTCGCCAACGGCTTTGCCGCCGAGCGCGCGAAGATCCTGCGAACGGACCTCAGTGCAGTCCTTTCCTGGCGGGCCACCGATGCGCTGGCCATCGGCGGCGGACTGGTCGTCGGCTACAGCCAGCTCGAGCAGTCGCTCCCGGCGGGCCCGGTCCTCAGGATCGACGACAAGCTGGACGGCACGGGCGTCGGCGCCATCGTCGGGCTCTCGTGGCGGGTCACTGACCGCCTCCAGGCAGGTCTCACCTACCGGAGCGAGATGTCCGTCGAGCACGCCGGCAGCCGGACCCAGACGGCCTTCGGCGTGGCGACACGCAGCAATGCGCGGGCGAAGGTGCAGTATCCGGCATCGCTCGGCCTCGGCATCGCCTTCGCCCCCGCCGAAAACCTGACCCTGGCCCTGGATTTCGACTGGACCGGCTGGAGCTCGATGGACCAGGTGACGACCCGGACGGACCTGTGGCCCGACGCCACGACCCGGCTGAGTGCGCGAGACAGCCGGGACATCCGGGTCGGCGGCGAATACCGGCTGCCCGCGGGCTGGAGCGTGCGGGCCGGCTACGCCTATTCCGAGGCCGCCTTCCCCGCCACCCACGTCATTCCTGCCCAGCCGGACGGCGACGGCCATGAGCTTGCCCTAGGCGTCGGCCGGAAGCTGGGGAACTGGAGCGTCGATTTCGCCTGGCAGTACGCGGTCACGCGCGAACGAACTGCCACGGCCAACATCTACGGCTTCAACGGCAAGTACAACATCAGCCAGAATCTGCTGGCGCTGACCACCGCCTGGCACTTCTGACGGGAAAGCTGCGTGGACATGGAAAGCCCGGAAATCGGCAACGTCGTCACCACCACCAAGGCCAGCCTGTGGCTGGGCGAGGACGGCATCGTCCGCCTCATCTGGGTTCCCGGCGCGGAGGTGACGATGGCTGACGCCCGGGAGAGCATGGCGGCCTACCTGACGATCAACCAGGGCAGGCAGCGGCCCATGCTCGTCGACACCAGCACGATGAAGTCCCTTGCCCGGGAGGCGCGTCACTACTATGCGAGCGAAGAGGCCGCGAGCCTTGCCACGGCGGTGGCCCTCATCGTCGGCACCCCCGTCAGCCGGGTATTGGGCAATTTCTACCTCGGCCTGAGCAACCCGCAGCTGCCGACGCGGCTGTTCGTGTCGGAAGCCGAGGCGGTGGAATGGCTCAAGGGGTACATCGCGTGAGCTCCAGGCCCGACACGTCCGAAGATCCGCGGCTGGCGGCGATACTCGACGTGATCATCAGGTTCGCCTCCGGCGACCTCGCGGCCAGGGGAACGCTTTCCAGCGAAAACGACGCCCTCGATGGCGTCGTCGCCGGCATCAACATCCTCGGCGAGGAGTTGCAGGCCAGCGTTGCCGCCAATCAGCAGGGGCAACGGGCACTGGCGGAATCCGAGGCCATGCTCAGGACCCTGTTCGATTCCGTGCAGGACGGGATCATCCTGGCGGAGGCCGAAAGCCGGCGCTTCCGCATGGTCAATGTCGCGATCTGCCGCATGCTCGGCTACAGCCCCGACCAGCTGCTCAAGCTGGGCCTGAACGGCATCCATCCCGAGGAAGCGCTGCCCTACGTGACCGAACAATTCGAGCGACTGGCCAGGGGGGAAATCAGCGTCGCAGCAGACCTGCCGATGCAGCGCAAGGACGGCAGCGTCTTCTATTCCGACGTCAACGCCGGGCCAATGACGGTCGACGGTGTACCCTGTCTCGTCGGCGTTTTTCGGGATATAAAAGAGAGCAAGCAGATGGATCAGGCACTGCGGGAACGGAACGTCGAACTGGAGAAAGCCAAGCTGGCAGCCGAGGCGGCCAACCAGGCCAAGAGTTCCTTCGTCGCCAACATGAGCCACGAAATCCGCACCCCGCTCAACGCCATCCTCGGCCTCACCTACCTGCTGCAGCGCGACGCCGAACCGACGCAACTGGACAAGATCGACAAGGTCCGCAGCGCCTCGCAACACCTGCTCTCGGTGATCAACGATGTCCTCGACTTCTCCAAGATCGACGCCGGCAAACTCAGACTGAGTGTGACCGACTTCTCGCTGAACCGCATGCTGGACGGCGTCGTGTCGATGATCGGGCCCAAGGTGCGCGAGAAGCGGCTGCAGATGGTGGTCGAGCGCGACGCCCTGCCGCCGGTACTGGTCGGCGATGCCACCCGCCTGGCACAGGCCCTGCTCAACTACCTCTCCAACGCCGTCAAGTTCTCCGAGCGGGGCACGATCACCGTGCGCATGACGAAACTGGCGGAAACGGACGCCGACCTGCTGGTGTGCTTCGAGGTGGAAGACACCGGCATCGGCCTGAGCGAACAGCAACTCGGCCAATTGTACCGGGCTTTCGAGCAGGTTGACGCGTCGGCGACCCGCCGTTTCGGCGGCACCGGGCTGGGCCTGGCGATCAACCAGCGGCTGGCGCGATTGATGGGCGGAGAAGTCGGCGCCGACAGCACGCCGGGCAAGGGCAGCAGATTCTGGTTCACCGCGCGGCTGGGCAGGAGCCGGACCACATTGGAGGAACTGGCCGAGGCACCCGCGGCGGCCGAATACGCGGTGAAGTCGCTGCAGGCCGGCGGCCACATCCTGCTGGCCGAGGACAACCTCATCAACCAGGAGGTGGCGGTGGAACTGTTGAGCGACGCCGGCCTCAAGGTGGACGTCGCCAACGACGGCCGCGAGGCCCTGGCGAAGGCGCAGGCCGGCGGCTACGACCTCGTGCTGATGGACATCCAGATGCCCAACATGGACGGGCTCGAAGCCACCCGCGCGATCCGCGCCCTTCCCGGCATGCAAGCGCTGCCGATCCTGGCGATGACCGCCAATGTCTTCGACGAGGACCGCGCGCGCTGCATCGCCGCCGGCATGAACGACTTCGTCGCCAAGCCGGTGGACCCGCAGCAGCTGTTCGGCGCGCTCTTGCGCTGGCTGCCGGGCCTGGCACTCGCCGCGCCACCACGGGCGGCCGGCGGCAAGCGCACGTTCGCCACCGGGCTCGACGCGATTTCCGGGCTCGACACGGCGTTCGGCCTCAAGGTGCTGGACGGCGATCTCGCCGCCTACCGGCGCATCCTGGGCCACTATGCCAGCGAGCATGCCGCCGACATGAGCAAGCTGCGCACGCAGTTGGCGGCGCACGCGCTTGATGAGGCGCGGCGCACCGCCCATACCCTCAAGGGCGCCTCGGGCAACCTCGGCGTAACCGGCGTGCAGCGCCTGGCGGCGGAACTGGAGGCGGCGTTGCAGCACGGACTCGATTCGGTGCACATCGAGGAACTGGCCGCGGCCCTGGAGACCGAGTTGCAGCGCCTGTCCACGGCGATCCTCGCCGCCCTGCCCAAGACTGCGCCAGGCGCGCCGGTGACGGTGGACTGGGCGACGGTGCGCCGCTTGCTCGACGAACTGGAGCCGCTGCTGGGCGCTTGGAGCATGCAGGCGAACGATCTGTTCGAGAAGCACGCCGCCCTGCTCAAGGCCGCGCTTGGACCCACCGGCGCGACGCTGGAGCAGCGCATCGAGCATTTTCTCTACCCCGAGGCCGTTGACGCCCTGAAGCGGGCACGGACAGAACATCCGGAGTTGCGCCAGTGAATACCAAAGACGACCGGCGGCTGCACCACATCGCCCCCGTG
>CAZMMH010000066.1:8152-9917 GCA_964567315.1 uncultured Gammaproteobacteria bacterium | reverse complement strand
CGATCACCAGCAGCACCAGCCAGAACACCACGCCGACGCTGAAGAAGAACCAGGAGGGCTCGATGTAACCGTGTTCCACCCCGGCGATCGGCACCACGATGTTGCCCACCACCGGTATAAACCAGGCGGGGTTCATATGCTGGATCTCGAAGTGGCTGTGATTGATCCAGGCACTCAGGACGTACAGGGTGAAGCCGAGATGCAGCACCATGCCCACCAGCCACAGGCCCTCCGACAACGCGGGCGCGCTGCGCAGGGTGGCGATGGCCAGCAACAGCAGGCTGATGGAGATGGTGGGGAAGAAGCTCAACTTCACCGGGTGGTGCAGCTCCTGCATCACCGCTGCCCGGTGACTGAACAGCTTCACCAGGTAGGCCAGCGCCAGGAGCACGAACGCCCCTGCCGTGACCGCCTGCAACACCAGGCCGACGGCGCCCGGCAGGCCGAGCACGTGCCCGGCCTTCTCCCAGGCAATGGCCAGGCCGGCCAGACCCATCGCCACCGCGAAGAAGGAGACCGGCATTTCCGCCAGCCTCGGGTTCATCTGCATCGCCTGGGTAGTCATCGCTTGCACCTCCGCTATCTGCTGCAAGGGGTATTGCCGGCTTTGGTCACACCGCCGCACTCAGCTGCTCCGGCCGCAGCCGCGGGGTGAAATAGAGGTCGGCCAGGTCGAGGTCGACGTCGTGGCCGGCACCGTTCTCCAGGGGCTGCTCGTAATCCTTCCAGCCGCGCACACCGCTCTTCAGCGAGGCGACGTTGGCGAACCCCATGCGTCGCAGGGTGTCGGCCGCCAGCATGCTGCGGTTGCCGGAACGGCACACCAGCACCACCTCGCGCCCGCGGCCGGCCGCCAGGGCGGGCTCGGTCTCCTCATACCCCCACTCCGCCGCCGCCTCGAGCACGCCTCGCGGCACGTTGAGCGCACCCGGGATATGCATGGAGACGAACTCCGCGGGCTCACGCACGTCCACCAGTAGCAGGCCGGGGTTCGCCTGGACCCGCTCCACCAGGTCCCAAGGCATCAGCTCCCGCACCTTGGGCTGAATCTCCGCGATCATCCCCTTGTAATGCTGCACACGGCCTCCCGCTTGCGTTGTCGATCAAAGGCCTGCCCCTCGCCGCCATGGCGTGGAACCGGCCGCCTCCAATGACATATTGCAAGCTATAGGCCATAAACCACAGCTCTACGCTCAACTTTATTAATTTCGGCTCAAATTCCATATAAACAATGCATTACGTCATATTTCAACCGGCGCCAAACAATCGTGGAGCCTAGCGCCGACCTCGTTTGCACATGGATATGCCAATAATGGCTGGCACGAATGGGCGCAGATACGCCAATAATGGCATGCGAATGGATCTGCCGGTCCGGGCCGCGAAGAAGCCTCCTCGGGCACGGGCGCAAAAAAAAGCCGCAGGAGTCACCTCCCGCGGCTCGCTTGGCCAGGCGGCCCGGTTACAGCTGCTTCTTGCAGAAGTACCAGTCGACGCACTCGTAGCCCTCGCCCATGCGCGCCTCGGCGGCGTCGACGTTGGCCGGCGGAGGCACGATCACCTTGTCGCCGGGCTGCCAGCCTTCCGGGGTCGCCACCTCATTGGCGTCGGAGGTCTGCAGCGCAGTGACCAGGCGGACGAACTCCGGAATCGAGCGGCCGTTGGTCATCGGGTAGTAGACCATCGCCCGCAGCACGCCCTCGGGGTCGATCACGAAGGTCGCACGCACCGCGGAGGTGTCCGACGCCCCGGGCTGGATCATGCCGTA
>CAZMMH010000066.1:571-8142 GCA_964567315.1 uncultured Gammaproteobacteria bacterium | reverse complement strand
CCCGCGCCACCTCCATGGAGAGGTCGGCGATGATCGGGAACGGAATCTCGACCCCGAACTTCTCCTGAATGTTGCGCACCCAGGCGACGTGCGAGTAGTGGCTGTCGATGGACAGCCCGAGCAGCTCGGTATTGAGCGCCTGGAACTCCGGGTAGGCCTTGGCGAAGGCCATGAACTCGGTGGTGCAGACCGGGGTGAAGTCCGCCGGGTGCGAGAACAGGATCAGCCACTTGCCACGGTAGTCGCTGAGCTTCTTCACGCCGTGGGTGGTCGGCGCCTCGAACTCGGGCGCCGGCTCGTTCATGCGCGGCATGGCCGGAACGGCTTTTTCAATCGCATTTTCCATTGTCGTATCTCCAAAAATTTGTTTACGGATCATTTGGATAAGCGACGGGCCCGGCTCAACCAAGCGCCTGTCCGTCGGCTTGAATGGAATATTAGCGATTGCTAATTTATATGTGAATTCGATTGTTTCTATAAGTTTGATCGTCAATGCCTATTCAATTGGCGGCGGTCGACGATACTGCGGACAGCGGCGCGGCGGACGCCGGAGCGCATCCCCGATGCCATGACACGGAGTGGGCAGAACGCCTCGAGTGAGGCGCAAGGGCGAAGGGACCCTCAAGTGGGCCGCATCACTCCTTGGCGACGAAGTCTTCCAGGAGGCGGAACTGGGCCTGGATCTCCTTCCTGGCCGCCTCCTCGGTGGCCTGGAAGTCCGGATAGTCGCCCTGGTGACGAATGCTTGCGCAGATACGCGCCATCTGACAGTAAGACGCGACCTTGTCCGCAATGTGATGCTCGCGGACCTCGCCGTAGAGCGGCGCCAGGCACACCATACAGGCCTCCGCGACGAAGTGGGCCGCCTGTCGGCGCCAGTCGAGTTCCGCCAGGTCCGAGCGCGGGTTGTTCTCCGCGTAGGCCGAATGGGCCGCGTGATATGCCCGCCGCAGCTCCTCGGCAGCGGCCGCGGGATCACTCGCAACCGCCTGGGCATCCCGGATGCGATGGTCGACCACCAGATCCAGCACGTTGCCGATGAAACGGGCCCCGACAAGCCGCTGCCGGGCGGAAGGCAACTTGACCAATGTCTGCTTGAAGGCGTCGAGGCTGTCGACTGTGGGCATGGTCGGTATTCCTCGCGGCGGAATCCCTGCGGCATATGGAGCGCCGTGCCGGCGGGTCTACTCTGTATAGCAACACTCCCCCAGCGCCGCCAGAATCGGCACCCGCCTGGCCATTGCCGCCTCGGCCGCGCCGCTGTCCGAGTGGCCGCTGACATGGTCGGGGTGGCCGAACTCCGCAGACAGAAGGGCTATGCTCGTCCCATGCCAGCGCCCGAGCACCATATCGCCTTCGGCCCGGTCCCATCGCGGCGCCTCGGCAGCAGCCTGGGCATCAACAACGTCGTGGCCAAGACCTGCAGCTATTGCTGCATCTACTGCCAGGTCGGGGCGACCACCGAGCAGCGCATCGAACCGCGGCCGTTCTTCACGCCGAAACAAGTGCAGGCTGCGGTGGCAACGCGCCTGCGCAAGATCGCGGCCACCGGCGCCAAGATCGACTTCCTGACCTTCGTTCCCGATGGCGAACCGACCCTGGACGCCCGTCTCGGCGACAGCATCGAAGCGCTTCTCGGTTTCGGCCTGCCGGTCGCGGTGATCACCAATGGCTCCCTGCTGTGGCGTGCGGAGGTTCGCCGCGCGCTCACCCGGGCCGACCTCGTTTCGGTCAAGGTGGATACGGTGGACGACGCCATCTGGCGCCGCATCAATCGCCCACAGCGCGAGCTCGAACTGCCGCGAGTACTGGAGGGAATACGGCAATTCGCCGCCGCCTACGACGGCACCCTGCTCTCGGACACCACGCTGATCGCCGGCGTCAACGACGCCAGCGACAGCATATCCGCGACCGCCGATTTTCTGGCCGGCATCCGCCCGCAGACGGCCTACCTGGCCGTGCCGACGCGGCCGACCGCGGTTGCCGGCATTCGCGGAACCGACGAGAGCGGACTGCTCCACGCCCGCCGGATCTTCTCCACCCGGCTGCCGCGGGTGGAGACGCTCGCGGAACATGAAATCGGCGAATTCACCCCCAGCGGCGATGCCCGGGGCGACCTGCTCGCCATCACTGCCGTCCACCCGATGCGCGAGGATGACGTCCGCCGGCTATTGAAAGGCAACCACGCCGATTGGCGCGTGGTGCAGTCCCTGCTATCCGAGGGATCGCTCAAGGCGGTCAGATACCAGGGTCAGACCTTCTACCTGCGGCCGGCGCGTTGCGACCGGAGCGCAATGTAGATCCCAGCGGCGCCACACCGGGCCGGCACCGCCGCGCGTGGCCGAGCACGGGAGGCACTGCCGCGACAAACGAGGGGAGTCAGCCTAGCTGCGCCGGCGGACCACCAGCAGCCGCATCCAGAACACGCCCTCGAGCAGCGCCCCAACGAACAACAGCAGCGCCGCGCCCGCGGCCATGCCGGCCAGGTCGGCGGCGACCGCGGCGAGCAGGCAGACGGCGGCAATCAGATGTCGCATCGCCTCACCTCATGGTCTGACGGTTGACGGCGGCCGCGACCCTTCAATAACGCCCGTGCTGCTTGGAGATGTAGTTGGAGAGTTCGACGTACTGGGCGTTCATGCGCGAGGTGATCTGGTGCACGCTGCGACTGAGGGCGCGCATCACCTTGTAAACCAGCCGCGGTCGGCTCTCCAGCAGTCCTTCCAGGGTCTCCCGCTCCAGGCTGAAGACCTCCACCGGCCCAATCGCCCGCAGGGTGGCGGAGTGTTCGCAGCCGTCGATGAAACCCAGTGCCCCGGCGATGTCGCCGGGCTTGTGGATGTGCAGGCTGACGTGCTCGCCACCGCCCACGTTGCGCGAAACCTCCAGGGCGCCGTTGACCACCACGTAAAGCGTATGGTCGGTGTGCCCCTCCTCGATCAGCAGCTCGCCGTTGTCCAGGCTGCGGCAGGCAACGATCTCCGCCAGGGCGTGGCACTCGTCATCGTCGAATTCGACGCAGAGCGGGGACTGCCGGACCATCTCGAACTTGCTGTCGTTCATGGAAATCCTCCTGCCTGCCGTTGCGGCGAATGCGGCGCCCGGGACCGACGTGAGTGGCCGGCGCCTTCCTCTCCCTATGCTATCCTGATGCCCCCGCCGCGCCAATCACCGACCCATGAGCGCCGAACTCCTGCACAGTTTCACCGCCTGGCTGACCGCCCATCCGGGCTTGGCCTACCTGTCGGTGTTCCTCATCGCCCTGGGTGAATCGCTGGCGGTGGTCGGCCTGTTCGTGCCGGGCTCGGTAATGATGTTCGGCGTCGGCGCCCTGATCGCCCTCGACGCCCTCTCCCTCTGGCCGTCCCTGCTGTGGGCCGCCCTCGGCGCCCTCGCCGGCGACGGCGCCAGCTTCTGGCTCGGCCGCCACTACCACCAGCAGCTGAAGGTGATCTGGCCGTTCCGCCGTTACCCGGGCCTGATCAATGCCGGGGTCGACTTCTTTCACAAGCACGGCGGCAAGAGCGTACTGCTGGGACGCTTCGTCGGCCCGGTGCGGCCGATCATCCCGGCCATCGCCGGCATGCTCGACATGCCGCCATGGCGCTTCCTCGCGGTCAACGCCCTGTCGGCCCTCGGCTGGGCCCCCGCCTACATCCTGCCCGGCGTGGTGTTCGGCGCCTCCCTCGGCCTGGCCGCCGAGGTGGCCGGCCGGCTGGCGGTCCTGCTCGGCGTGTTGCTGGTGCTGTTCTGGCTCACCTTCTGGCTCGGCCGGCGCATCTACCGCGTGCTGGCGCCGCGCACCGGGGCGCTGATCGACGGCCTCTGGCGCTGGGCCCTGCGCCACCCGCACCTGGGCGAGCCGTTGGCGGCCCTGGTGGATCCGCGCCACCCGGAGACCCGGGCCCTGACCCAGTTGGCCCTGCTGCTGGGCGCCGCCGCCGCCTTCTTCCTCTGGGTACTGGGCGAGGTGGCCGAAAGCCCCGGCCCCTCCGCCATCGACAGTGCGGTCTACCACTTCTTCCAGGGCCTGCGCACCCCGCCCATGGACGGGATGATGGTGGCCCTGGCCGAACTCGGCGACGCCGCGGTCTACCTGCCGGTGGTGCTGACGATGCTGGCCTGGCTGCTGTGGCGCCGCCGCCTCTCGGCCGCCGCCCACTGGATCGCCACGGTGGCCTTCGGCCTGCTGCTGACCGTCGGCCTCAAGCTGCTGCTTCAGGTGCCACGGCCGATCGAGCTCTACCACGGCCTGGCGGCCTACGCCTTTCCCAGCGGCCACGCCACCATGAGCCTGGTGGGCTACGGCTTCATCGCGGTGCTGGCCGCCCGCGAGCTGCCGCCGGAACGGCGCCCCTGGCCCTACCTGGCGGCCAGCCTGGTGGTGGTACCCATCGCCGTTTCGCGCCTCTACCTGGGGGCGCACTGGCTGAGCGACGTGATCGGCGGCCTGACCCTCGGCCTGGTCTGGGTCACCGTCACCGGCCTCGCCTACCGCCGCCACCCGGCGCCGCCACTGTCGGTGACGGGGCTGCTCACGGCGACCCTGGTGCCGCTGCTGGTCGCCGGCGCCCTGCACATCGAACACAATCACGCGCCCGACCTTCTGCGCTATATGCACCGGGCGGAGCTCCGCACCAGCAGCGCCGGCGCTTGGCGCGAAGGCGGCTGGCGGGCACTGCCGGCCTGGCGCATCGACTTGGGCGGCGATCGGGAGCAGCCGATCAACCTGCAGTGGGCCGGCAGTCTGTCCACCCTGCGCCGGACGCTGGAGGCGGCGGGCTGGCACGCCCCGCTGCCGTTGACGGCAGGCAACGCCCTGCGCTGGCTGGCGCCGCAGCCGAAGCTGGCCCAGCTGCCGGTGCTGCCCCAGGTGAACGACGGCCGTTACGAGGTGCTGCTGCTGACCCGGCCGGCGGAGGACGCCGACCACCAATACGTGCTGCGCCTGTGGCGCACGCCGCTGCGCCTGCTGCCCGGCAAGGTGCCGGTGTGGATCGGCACCGCCAGCCGCCAGCACCTGGCGAACATCCTCGACCTGATCAGCTTTCCGCGCACCGACCACCGGTTCGCCGCAGCCCTGGCGCGGGCCGCCGCCGACCTCGCGCCTCTGGGCGTGCAACAGCGGCGAAGGCATGGGAGCGAGCTGCTGCTGATCGGACGGGCAGGGATCACAGCGGCTGCACCGGCGAGCGCGCCGCAATAGCCGACGCGACTCACTCCTCCCGCAGCAGCAGGGCGGCCAGTTCGTCGAGCCGTTCCAGGGGATCGTCGGTCTGCAACAGGCGCTGCTTGCGCAGCAGTGGCAGCGGGGAGAGCTCGGCCAGGCGGCCGGCGACCCAGCCGGCATCGTCGTAGTGGCGTTCCAGGGTGCGGTAGGGGTGGTCGAGCTGATCGAGAATGCCCTGCAGCATCTCCACCAACGGCCGGTGCTCCGCCGGCAGGCGCACCGCCGGCTCCTCGGGCAGCAGTTCCACCCGCCCGATGCAGAGCATGTTGTCGGCCACCTCGGCCTCCAGCAGGCGGAAGCGCCGCTCGCCGACCACGGTGATGCCGAGCAGGCCGTCGGCGCGCCGGTGCCAATAGTTGATCCGGCTCAGGGTGCCGATCTCGAAGGGGATCGCCGCGTCGCCCACCTCGCGGCCGTCGCGGATCAGGCAGACGCCCATGCCAGAGTCGTTCTTCACACAGTCGCGCACCATGTCCAGGTAGCGCTGCTCGAAGATCCGCAGGGCCAGCGGCCCGCCCGGAAAGAGCACGGTGTGCAGGGGAAAGAGGGGAATGCTCAGTTGCGACACATGGACTCCACGGCTCGGTTAGCCGCCCCAGTTTAGCCCGAAAGAGAAAAATCGGCCTCACGCAGAGACGCAAAGGCGCAGAGACGGGCAAAGGCAAAAAACTCTCTCTCGCAAAGATCGCAAAGCAAACAAAGGAAATCAAAGGCGGGTGTCCACGTGGCGGCGGAACACCCCTCGGTTCCTCGTGGCGACTCCGCGAACCGGGCGGAAACCCAGGCTCTGCTCCGGCGTGCCATTCGTTGCATACGCCGCGATCTTCGCGAGAGACGCCTTTCTTTGTTTTCCTCTGCGCCTTTGCGTCTCTGCGTGAGGCCAGCCTTTCAGCCTTGCGGCTCGCCCCAGCGGGGCAGCAGGTCGTGTGCGACATCGAGGTGGTCGAGGATGCGCGCGACCACGAAGTCCACCAGGTCCTCGATGCTCTTGGGGTTCTGATAGAAACCGGGGCTCGGCGGCATGATCACCGCGCCCATGCGCGCCAGCTTGAGCATGTTCTCCAGGTGGATCTCGGAAAACGGCATCTCCCGCGGCACCAGCACCAGGGTGCGTCGCTCCTTCAGGCAGACGTCGGCGGCCCGCTCGATCAGGTTGTCGGAAAGCCCGTGGGCGATGGACGACAGGGTGCCGATGGTGCAGGGGCAGACCACCATGGCCCGCGGCGGGTTGGTACCCGAGGCCACCGGCGCCAGCCACTGCTGCTTGCCGAACAGCTGCAGGCGATGGTCGTCGACACCGAAGTGGGCGCGCAGGGCCTTCTCCGCCTCGGCGGTGGCGGCGGGCAGCTTCAGCCCGGCCTCCATGTCCAGCACCATGCGCGCGGCGTCGGAGAGCATCAGGTAGACGGTCTCGCCGTTCTCCAGCAGGCACTGCAGCAGGCGCAGCCCGTAGGCGGCGCCGGAGGCGCCGGTCATGGCGACGGCGATGGCGTTGCGGCTCATGCCTTGTCTCCGCGTTGCGCGAGCGCCGCCAACAGCTTGTCGTGGATGCCGCCGAAGGCGCCGTTGCTCATGATGATGACATGGTCGCCAGGGCGCGCAACCCCGGCCACCGTGCGGGCAAGGGCCTCGACGTCGTCGGCCAGCTCGGCCTTGCCCGCCAGGGCCCCGACCACCGAGGCGAGATCCCAGCCGAGGTCGGCCGGCTGGTAAAGATAGACCCGGTCGGCGGCGGCCAGCGAGGCGGCAAGGGTGTCGCGGTGCACGCCCATGCGCATGGTGTTGGAGCGCGGTTCCAGCAGGGCGATGATGCGCGCGTCGCCCACACGCTGGCGCAGGCCGTCGAGGGTGGTGGCGATGGCGGTGGGGTGGTGGGCGAAGTCGTCGTAGACGGTGATACCGTCCACCTCGCCGCGCAGCTCCATGCGCCGCTTGACGTTCTCGAACCGGCCCAGGGCCTCGATGGCGTGGTGCACCGGCACGCCGGCATGCCGCGCGGCGGCGATGGCGGCGAGGCCGTTGGCCACGTTATGGCGCCCCGTCAGGTCCCACTTCACCTCGCCCTGCGCCTCGCCGTCGAGCAGGACCTGGAAGCGGCTGCCGTCGGGATGCGCCAGCCGCGCGCTCCAGCCGTCGTTGCCCTCCACCCGGAACCGCTCCACCGGGGTCCAGCAGCCCATGGCCAGCACCTCGTCCAGCGCCGGCTCGTCGCCGTTGGCGACCACCAGGCCGTTGCCGGGCACGGTGCTCAGCAGGTGGTGAAACTGGCGCTGGATGGCCCCCAGGTAGTCGAAGATGTCGGCGTGGTCGAACTCCAGGTTGTTGAGCACCACCGTGCGCG
>CAZMMH010000066.1:0-561 GCA_964567315.1 uncultured Gammaproteobacteria bacterium | reverse complement strand
GAAGGCGGTGTCGTACTCGTCGGCCTCGACCACGAAGAAGGGCGCGTCGCCGAAGCGGGCGGAGAGGCCGAAGTTGGCCGGGATGCCGCCGATCAGGAAACCCGGATTGAGGCCGGCGTGCTCGAGGATCCAGGCCAGCATGCCGCTGGTGGTGGTCTTGCCGTGGGTGCCGGCCACCGCCAGCACCCAGCGCTCCTTCAACACGTGCTCGGCGAGGAAGGCGGGGCCCGAAGTATAGGGCAGGCCGCGGTCGAGCATGTGCTCCACCGCCGGGTTGCCGCGGCTCATGGCGTTGCCCACCACCACCAGGTCGGGCGCCGGTTCCAGGTGGGCGGGATCGTAGCCCTCCATCAGGCTAATGCCGCTCGCCTCCAGCTGGGTGCTCATGGGCGGGTAGACGTTGGCGTCGGAACCGCTCACCTGGATGCCGGCCTCCCGGGCCAGCAGGGCGACGCCGCCCATGAAGGTGCCGCAGATACCGAGAATGTGAACGTGCAGGGTGGCGTGACCCGGGGGAACAACCCCACCCAACCCAGGGGGGGGGGGGTGGGGTTGGGGAGG
>CAZMMH010000065.1:0-9942 GCA_964567315.1 uncultured Gammaproteobacteria bacterium | reverse complement strand
CGGCGGGGTGCGCGACCTGCTGCTGGGCCTGGAGCCGAAGGATTTCGACGTGGCCACCGACGCCACGCCGGAGGAGGTGCGCGGGGTGTTCCGCAACAGCCGGATCATCGGCCGCCGCTTCCGCCTGGTCCACGTGCTGTTCGGCAACGAGATGATCGAGGTGGCGACCTTCCGCGCCGGCCACGACGGCGGCGACGAGTTCGACGAGGCCGAGGACGACGACCGCGCCCTGACCGAGAACGGCCGCATCCTGCGCGACAACGTCTTCGGCACCATCGAGGAGGACGCGCGGCGGCGCGACTTCACGGTCAACGCCCTCTATTACGACATCGCCGATTTTTCGGTGCACGACTTCGTCGGCGGCATGGGCGACCTGCGCGCCGGCCGCCTGCACCTGATCGGCGATGCCGAGACCCGCTACCGCGAGGACCCGGTGCGCATGCTGCGCGCGGTGCGTTTCGCGGTGAAGCTGGGCTTCAGCCTGCACGGCACCACCGCCGAGGCGATTCCGCAGCTCGCCCACCTGCTCGAGGAGATCGCCCCGGCGCGCCTGTTCGAAGAGGTGCTCAAGCTGTTCCAGGCCGGCTTTGCGGTGCAGACCTTCGAGGCCCTGCGCCATTACGGCCTGTTCGGCCGGCTCTTCCCCCTCACCGAGGCCTGCCTGGCCCAGGAGGAGCAGGGCTTCCCCATCACCCTGGTGGCCGGTGCCCTGGCCAGCACCGACCGGCGGGTGGCCGAGGGCAAGCCGGTGACTCCGGCCTTCCTCTTCGCAGCCCTGTTGTGGGAGCCGGTGCGCCAGCGGGCCCAGCGCTACCTGGACGAGGATGCGGAACTGGGTGAGATTCCGGCCCTGCAGCGGGCCGCCGCCGAGGTGAGCGCGGCCCAGGCCCGCCACACCACCCTGCCCAAGCGCTTCAGCCTGCCGATGCGCGAGATCTGGGCCCTGCAGCCCCGCTTCGACCAGCGCGGCGGCCGGCGTGCCGCACGCCTGCTGAGCCACCCGCGTTTCCGCGCCGCCTACGACTTCCTGGTCCTGCGCGCCGAGCATGGCGAGGTGGACCCGGAACTGGCGGCCTGGTGGACCCGCTTCCAGGAGGTGGACGAGGCGGAGCGCCAGGCGATGATGGCCGCCGTCGGCGGCGGTGGTGGCGGCGCGCGCAAGTCCCGGCGTCGCCGGCGCCGGCCCAAGCGGCGGAGCGCCGACACCCCCAGCCAGGACTGAGCCGCCGTGGCCATTGCCTACGTCGGCCTCGGCAGCAATCTGGAGGGGCCGCGGGAGCAGCTCGAGCGCGCGTTGCAGGCCCTGGCCCGCCTGCCGCACACCACCCTGTTGGCCAGCTCCCCCCTCTACCGCAGCACCCCCATGGGTCCGGCGGAGCAGCCGGACTACGTCAACGCGGTGGCCCGCCTCGAAACCGACCTGGCACCGCTGGAACTGCTCGATGCGCTGCAGGCGACCGAGCGGCAGCAGGGCCGCGTGCGCGGCCCGGAGCGCTGGGGTCCGCGCACCCTGGACCTCGACCTGCTGCTGTACGACGACCGCCGACTGGACTCTCCACGGTTGACCCTGCCCCACCCGGGGCTGCACCAGCGCGCCTTCGTCCTGTATCCTCTGCACGATGTCGCGGGCGACGGCCTGGAGCTGCCCGGGCTTGGCCCGCTGGGAGAACTTCTCGCGCGCTGCCCGCCCGACGGGCTGCAGCGTCTGGATCCGCGATGAGCGCAGAAAACCCCGGATACATCGTCGTCGAGGGCCCCATCGGCGTAGGCAAGACCAGCCTCGCCCGGCGCCTCGCCGAGAGCTTCGGCACCGAGCTGCTGCTCGAGGGGGCGGAGGAAAATCCGTTCCTGGAGCGCTTCTACCAGAATCCGCGCCTCGGGGCCCTGCCGACCCAGCTGTTCTTTCTGCTGCAGCGGGTGCGCCAGATGGACGAGCTGCGCCAGGGCGACATGTTCCGCCCGGTGCGGATGGCCGATTTCCTCATGGCCAAGGATCGCCTGTTCGCCCAGCTGACCCTGGACGACGACGAGTTCCGCCTCTACGACCAGGTCTATCAGCAGTCGGTGGTGGACGCGCCGGTGCCGGACCTGGTGATCTACCTGCAGGCGCCGGTGGAGGTGCTGCTGGAGCGCATCCGCCGCCGTGGCCGCAGCTACGAGCGCAACCTCGACTCCGGTTACCTGGCGCGGCTGGTGGATGCCTACACCCGCTTCTTCTACCACTATGAGGATTCGCCGCTGCTGATCGTCAACGCGGCGGAGATCGACCTGGTGGGCAACGACGAGGACTACGCCATGTTGCTGCGACATATCGGCACCACGCGCAGTGGCCGCCACTACCTCAACCCGCTGCCGGTGGCCCTCTGATGACGGGTGATGCGCCGGTCACCATCAGCACCCTGGCCCGGATGAAGGCGGCCGGGGAGCGGATCGTCAGCCTGACCGCCTACGACGCCAGCTTCGCCGCGCGCCTGGACGAGGCGGGGATCGACGTGGTCCTGGTGGGCGACTCCCTGGGTATGGTGCTGCAGGGTTTTGAGACCACCCTGCCGGTGACCGTGGACGAAATGGTCTACCACACCCGCTGCGTGGCCCGGGGCTGCCGCCGTCCGCTGCTGGTGGCCGACCTGCCGTTCATGAGCTACGCCAGCCCGGAACAGGCCCTGGGCAACGCCGCGCGGCTGATGAAGGAGGCCGGCGCGCAGATGGTCAAGCTGGAGGGCGGCGCCTCCCAGCTGGAGGTGGTGCGTCGGCTCACCGGTTGCGGCGTTCCGGTCTGTG
The DNA here is from genome assembly GCA_964567315.1 of uncultured Gammaproteobacteria bacterium. Classification (GTDB taxonomy): domain Bacteria; phylum Pseudomonadota; class Gammaproteobacteria; order CAZMMH01; family CAZMMH01; genus CAZMMH01. Next base: position 7,161 of record CAZMMH010000065.1, on the reverse strand, counting down.
CCCACCTCGGCCTGCAGCCCCAGTCGGTGCACAAGCTCGGCGGCTACAAGGTCCAGGGGCGCGAGCAGGCGGTGGCGGAGCGCATGCTTGCCGACGCCCGCGACCTGGAGCAGGCCGGCGCCGACATGCTGGTGCTGGAGGCGGTGCCGGCCACGCTGGCGGCCGAAATCACCGCGGCGCTGACCATCCCCGTGATCGGCATCGGCGCCGGCAGCGCCTGCGACGGCCAGGTGCTGGTGCTCTACGACCTGCTCGGCATCACCCCGGGGCGTCTGCCGCGCTTCGCCCGCAACTTCCTGCTCGATCACGCCGACATCCCGACCGCCCTGCGCGGCTATGTGGAGGCGGTGCGCAACGGCAGCTTCCCGGCCGCCGAACACAGCTTCTGAACCCAGCCACTGCCGAGGAGACGATGGAAACGGTTCACACCGTCGCCGAACTGCGCCGTCATGTCGCCGAACTGCGCCGCCGCGGCCCTGTCGCCCTGGTCCCCACCATGGGCAACCTGCACGACGGCCACCTGCGCCTGGTCGAGGAGGCCGCCGACCGGGCCGGGTCGGTGGTGGTGAGCCTGTTCGTCAATCCGATCCAATTCAATGACCCCGGCGACTTCAAGGCCTATCCGCGCACCCTGGAGGCCGATTGCGCGCACCTGCGGGCGGCGGGGGTGGCCCTGGTCTTCGCCCCCAGCGAGGCGGAGATGTATCCGCGGGGTCGCGAGGGCATCACCCGGGTCGAGGTGCCGGGGTTGTCCGACATCCTTTGCGGCGCCTTCCGCCCGGGGCACTTCGCCGGCGTCACCACGGTGGTGGCCAAGCTATTCAACCAGGTGCAGCCGGACCTGGCGCTGTTCGGCAGGAAGGATTTCCAGCAGCTGATGCTGATCCGGCGGATGGTCCGCGACCTGGATTTCCCGATCGAGATTGTGGGCGTGCCGACGGTGCGTGAGGCCGACGGCCTGGCCATGAGCTCGCGCAACAACTACCTGAGCGAGGCCGAGCGGCGCATCGCGCCCCGGCTTCACCACAGTCTGGCGGCGGCGGCCGGGCGGCTGCAGGCCGGCGAGCGGGACTTCGCCGCCCTGGCCGCCGCGGCGAACGAGGAGCTGGCCGCGGCCGGCTTGCGTCCGGACTATTTCGAGCTGCGGCGGGCCTCGGATCTGGCTCCACCGGCGCCCGGCGACCGCGAGCTGGTGCTGCTGGCGGCCGCCTACCTGGGGCAGGCGCGGCTGATCGACAACCTGGAGCTCACGTTGCCGGAGTCGGGCTGATCGACGATAATTGGCCGCCCGGACGAATAAACAGAGTTCATTCCCGATGCAGCAGACAATGCTCAAGTCCAAACTGCACCAGGCGCGCGTGACCCACTCGGAGCTCGAGTACGAGGGTTCGTGCGCGATCGACGGTGTGCTGCTGGACGCGGCCGGCATCCACGAGTACGAGCAGATCCAGATCTACAACATGGCCAATGGCGAGCGCTTCACCACCTACGCCATTCGCGCCGAGAACGGCTCGGGAATCATTTCGGTGAACGGCGCCGCCGCGCACAAGGCTCATCCGGGCGACCGGGTAATCATCTGCACCTACGCCGCCTACTCCCAGCAGGAGCTGGCCGGCTACGCCCCCAACCTGGTCTACGTCGACGCCGACAACCGCATCAAGGGCCAGCGCCACAGCATCCCCGTCCAGGTGGCCTGAACGCCAACGCCGTCATCCATCGCTTCCCTCTGTGCTGCTTAAAGCCGCATAAAGAGCGAAGAGCATTTCTCGCGCGAAGGCGCAAAGCCGCAAAGAAAACCCCAGAACCTGCGAATGCGGGTACGGACGGGACTTTCGCTGGCCGTCGGGCCGGAGAGCCGTGGAGGCATCGTGCATAGGCGATATGCGCCGTGCCTTGGACGCTCTACGAAAGCCGCGCCTGAACGGTTTTCTTTGCGCCTTTGCGGCTTTGCGCGAGACAGGTCTTTGATGGTGGTCCTTCTGCCCGGACCAAGGGGCCCGTGACGCGGCTCAGCCCGTGTTGCGCATGCCGCTGGAGATGGCGTTGACGGAACGCAGCAGCGGGTCGAGCCAGCGGTTGCGCTCCTCCTCCGACAGACCGGCGTCGCGGAAGCGCTTGAGCAGCATGATCTGGATGTGGTTAAGCGGGTCCAGATAGGGGTTGCGCCGGGCCAGGGAGAAGGCCAGGGTCGGGTTCTCCACCTGCATGCCGCGCTGGCCGCCGACCTCGTAGACCTGCTCGCAGCTGCGGATGTGTTCGGCACGGATGCGCCGGTAGATCTCCTGGGCCCGCTGCGGGTCGCTGGCCAGCTGGCTGTACTCGGCGGCGATCTCCATGTCCGCCTTGAGCAGCGACATCTGGGTGTTGCTGAGCAGGGAATGGAAGAACGGAAAGGCGTCGTACATCTCCTGCAGCCTGCGCAGCCGCTGCGGGTCGCCGCCGTGCCACTGCTCCAGGGCGCTGCCGATACCGAACCAGCCGGGCAGGGTATGGCGCGACTGGGCCCAGCCGAAGACCCACGGGATGGCGCGGATCGAACCCTTGGAGCGGTCGCCCCTGGCCCGGTGGCTCGGCCGCGAACCGTAGTTGAGCAGGCCGATTTCGCTCACCGGGGTCGCCTCGTAGAAGTAGTCGAGGGTGCCGGGGGTCTCGTCGATCAGCTCGCGGTAGCTGCGTTCGCCGATGTTGGCCAGTTCGGCCATGATCTGCAGGTAGTCGTCCTCGTCGCGCCGGGGCAGTGACTTGACCGTGCCGAGGCTGGCCTTGAGCAGACCGGTGATGCCCATGGTCAGTTCGTAGACCGCGGTCTCGGTGTTGCTGTATTTGGTCGAGATCACCTCGCCCTGCTCGGTGAACTTGATCTGGCCGTGCACCGTGCCCGGCGGCTGGGACAGGATCGCGTCGTGGGTCGGGCTGCCGCCCCGGGCCACTGTGCCGCCGCGGCCGTGGAATAGCCGGCACTCGATGCCGTGGGCATCGGCGATGGCGATGATCTTCTGCTGGGCGTTGTACAGGTTCCAGGTGGAGGCGAGGATGCCGCCGTCCTTGCACGAATCCGAATAGCCGAGCATCACCTCCTGCAGATTGCCGGAGGCCTTGAGCAGGGCGGCGTAGGTGGGGTTGTCCAGCAGCTGTAGCATCACCTGGTCGATGTGCGCCAGGTCTTCGATGGTCTCGAACAGCGGCGAGATGCGCAGTTCGCAGTGGTAGCCCTGCTCGCCGCGTCCCGCCAGTCCGGCCAGGTGGCCGAGGAACATCACCTCCATCACGTGGCTGGCGGCGTGGGTCATGGAGATGACGTAGTCGCCGAAGGCCTTGGGGCTCACCTCCCGGCGCATGCGCGCCATGACCTGGAACACCTCCAGGGTTTGGGCGGCCTGCTTGCTCAGGCCGTCCCGCGCGAAGGCCTTTTCCCCCGGCTGCTCCAGCAACTCGGCCAGGACCCGCAGGCGTCCGTCCTCGTCCAGGGCCTGGTAGTCGACCGGCTGAGGCAGGCGTGCCAGCAGCTCCGCCACCGCCTCGGTGTGGCGGGTCGATTCCTGGCGGATGTCCAGGTGCACCAGGTAGAAGCCGAAGGTCTCCACCAGGCGGATCAGGTCCTGCAGCCGGCCGTTGGCGATCTTGCCGTCGCCGTGGGAGATCAGCGAATCGCGGATCAGGTAGAGGTCGGAGAGCAGCTCCGCCTCGGAGGGGTAACCATGGATCAGGCAGGGTGCCGAGGGGCTCTCGTGCAGGTCCTGGCGCATCCGGTTGAGGTTGCACTCGAGGCGGTGGCGCATCAGGTAGAGCTTGCGCCGGTAGGGCTCGTGGCTGAAGCGGGTGGGGTGGTCGGCGAAGGCGTCGGCGATCTCCGCCTCGTCCCGGGCGAGGCTGGTCAGGAACGCCTCGGACGGCTGGCACAGCAGGCTCGAGTGGGTCAGCAGGCGGCTCAGCTGGTTGGCCTGCTTGAGGTATTCGCGCAGCACCTCGCGCGCCTGCATCCGTACCGCCTCGACCGTGACCTCCGGGGTGACGTTGGGGTTGCCGTCGCGATCGCCGCCGATCCAGGAGCCGAAGCGCAGTAGCGTGGGGACCTGGATGGTGTCGTCGCCATAGGCCATGCGCAGACTGTTTTGGATATGGCGGTAGGTCTTGGGCACCGCCTTGAACAGCGACTCGCGGAAGTAGAACAGCCCGTGGCGGATCTCGTCCTTGACCCGCGGCCGGTGCACGCGCACCTCGTCGGTCTTCCACAGGGTCTGGATCTCGGTTTCCAGCTCGCGCACGATCTCGTCGCGCTCGTAGCGGGTCGGGCGGCGGATGTCGAGCTGGTCGGAGACCACGAAGATGCGCCGCAGGGCCTCTAGCACGGTGCGCCGCTTGGCCTCGGTGGGGTGGGCGGTGAACACTGGCAGGTAGAGGGTGCGCCCGAGCAGCTGCTGCAGCTCCTCAGCGGTCACCCCCTGGTCGCGGAATTCGTTGAAGGTGTTGCGGAACGAGCCCTTCCACAGCAGCTTGCCGGTGCGGATCTGCTTATAGCGCAGGCGGTGCTGGTGCTCCTCCTCGGCGATGTTGGCGAGGCTGAAGTAGGTGCTGAAGGCGCGCACCACGTGGGTCAGGGTCTCCGGGTCGAGGCCCTGGATCAGCCGCGCCAGGCGCGCCCGCAGGCGCAGGTCCTCCTGCTGGTTCAGCTTGATATAGCCCTTGCGCAACGCCTCCACGGCGGCCAGCACGGAACCTCCCGCCTGGGTCCGCAGAATGTCGCCGAGGATGTTGCCGAACAGCTTGACGCGGCCGCGCAGCGCCTTGTCGCCGGGCTGCTTGGCCTGTCGGTTCAGTTCGGGTGCGTTGTCGTTCAAACCGCTGTGCTCCAGGACGGATCGGGATAATCGCCGAAACGAGCGCGGCATTATACCCGCGAACGGGAACGAATTCCGCCCCGCCCCGGTTTTGCCCCTCAGCGACCGTCGATCGCCCGCCGGTAGAGGGCGAGGTATCGGTTGGCGCTGTGCTCCCAGCTGAAATCCATGGCCATGCCGTTGCGCATCAGCTGACGCCAGGCCGGCGGGTTGTCGCGGAACAGGCTCAAGGCCCGCTGGCAGGCCTCCTGCAGCGCCTCCGCCTCGGCGGCGCTGAAGACGAAGCCGGTGGCCTGCCCGGCCGGTGCCTGCGCGGCGTCGCTGACGCTGTCGGCCAGGCCGCCGGTGGCGCGTACCACGGGGACGGTGCCGTAGCGCAAGCTGTAGAGCTGGTTGAGGCCGCAGGGTTCGTAGCGCGAGGGCATCAGGAAGATGTCGGCGCCCGCCTCGATCCAGTGGGCCAGCGGCTCGTCGTAGCCGATCTGCACCGCCAGCTGTCCGGGATACTGGATCGCCGCCCGCCGCAGGGCCTCCTCGAACTGGCGTTCGCCGTGGCCGAGCACCGCCAGTTGTACGCCCTGGGTCATCAGCCAGGGCAGGGCCTCCAGCAGCAGCCCGACCCCCTTCTGCTCCACCAGTCGGCCGACGAAGCCGAACAGCGGCTCCCCGGCTCGCGGGGGCAGGCCCAGGCGCTTCTGCAGCTCGCGCTTGTCGCGGGCCTTCGGCGCCAGGTCCCCGCTGGCGTAGGTCGCCGGGATCAGGCGGTCCGTGGCCGGGTTCCAGACCCGGTAGTCGACGCCGTTGAGGATTCCCACCAGGCGGTCGCCGCGGTAACGCAGCAGTCCCTCCAGGCCATAGCCGAAGGCCGGCGTCTGGATCTCCCGGGCGTAGGTCGGGCTCACCGCGGTCAGCCAGTCGGCGAAGTTCAGGCCGCCCTTGATGAAGGCGAAGTTGCCGAAGAACTCCATGCCGTCCATGTGCCACAGCTCCAGCGGCAGCTGCAGGCTTTCGAAGTCGGCCCAATCGAACAGCCCGAGATAGGAGAGGTTGTGGATGGTGAAGACGGTCGCCGGCCGCGTGGCCTCCCCGGCCAACAGCGCCGGTACCAAACCGGTCTGCCAGTCGTGGCAGTGCACCAGCTGCGGGCGCCAGTCCAGCCCGGCACGGTCCTGGGCCAGCTCCACCGCGGCCCGGGCAAGCAGGGCGAAGCGGGCGGCGTTGTCCGGCCAGTCGTAGCCCTCGGCGGTGGTGTAGGGGTTGCCGGCCCGGGCGAAGTATTGCGGTGCATCCACCAGGTAGACCGGGATGGACGAATGGGGCAGGCGGGTCTCCAGCAGCCGGGTCTTGCCGGCCAGCGGCAGCTCGAGTTCGGCCACGCAACGGCTCTCGCCGGCGCGTTTCAGCGCCTGCGGATAGGCCGGCAACACCAAACGTACGTCGTGACCGAGCTCGGTGAGGGCGCGCGGCAGGCTGCCGCAGACGTCCGCCAGTCCGCCGGTCTTGATCAGCGGGTGGGCCTCGCTGCTGGCGAAGAGAATCCTCATTGCTGCCCTTTGTTTGCGTGTAATTTTGCCGACCTATGTAGCGGGTATCGTTGTCGCCCGGCCTGTGTTAGAGAATGAAACCATTCGGGTCGCCACGTTGTCGGTCACTATACTAGCCGAAAGGCGAAAGGCCGGAACGCGGACGAAAATCGAAAGGGGACCTGCAAATATGCGCATTGGAATGGTAGGGCTCGGCAAAATGGGCGGCAACATGGCGCGGCGCCTGCGCCGGGCCGGGATCGAGGTGGTGGGCAACAACCGCAACATGCAGGTGGCCCATGCCCTGGCCGCGGAGACCGGCCTGTTGCCGGCGGCCTCGCTGGCGGAGCTGGTGGCGCAGTTGGAAGCGCCGCGGGTGGTCTGGCTGATGCTGCCCAGCGGCGAGCCCACCGAACAGAACCTGGAGGCGCTGATCCCGCTGCTGGAGGCCGAGGATGTGGTGATCGACGGCGGCAACAGCAACTATCACGACACCCTGCGCCGCGGCGCCCTGCTGGCGAAGCACGGCCTGCGCTACGTGGACGTCGGTACCTCCGGCGGGGTCTGGGGGTTGGAGAATGGCTACTGCATGATGGCCGGCGGCGACGATCAGGCGCTGGCCCTGCTCAAGCCGGTGCTGGAGGCGCTGGCGCCGGCGCCGGACCGCGGCTGGGCTCACGTCGGCCCAGTGGGTTCCGGCCACTACACCAAGATGATCCACAACGGCATCGAGTACGGCATGATGCAGGCCTACGCCGAGGGGCTGGCACTGCTGCGCAGCAAGTCGGAGTTCGAGCTCG
>CAZMMH010000064.1:0-9945 GCA_964567315.1 uncultured Gammaproteobacteria bacterium | reverse complement strand
ATGGTGAGGTTATCGATGAACAGCGTGGTCATTGCGGAACGGATAGCGATGAGAACGGGGACCAAAGGCCGAAGCCGTCGCTTGAAATGGAGCCGATGGGGAATCGAACCCCCGACCTACTGATTACGAATCAGTTGCTCTACCGACTGAGCTATTCCGGCGCAGCGCGGAAGTATAGCGAAAAGTGCCGGGACTGGGGAGTGGGCGGGGTTTCAGCGCGCGCGCACGCGGATGATCACGTCGACCCCATCGACGGCGGTCCCCTCGGGCATCGGCGGCAGCTCGCCGACGGCAAACTGGTCGGCCGGGACGTCGGTCAGCTCGCCGCTGTCGACGTTGTAGAAGTGGTAGTGCGGTGCGGTGTTGGAGTCGTAGAAGACCCGGGTCGGATCGACGATCACCTCCTTCACCAGCCCTTCGGCCGCGAACAGGCCCAGAGTGTTGTAGACCGTGGCCTTGGAGACCAGCGCCTCTGCGACATTGACCCGGGCCATCACCTGCTCCGCCGACAGGTGCTGAGGCCGTTCGAGCATCACCCGGGCGATCTCCACCCTCTGCTGGGTCGGGACGATGCCGCGGGCCTGCAGCAGTTCGCGAATCTCCGGCTTGGCCGGCGGCAAATGGGACTCTGGAATATTCATATTACGCAATATATGCGCAATCCCCGCTTCCGTCCATCCATACCCACGTGTTTTTGAAGGACTTTTCCCGCATTCAGTGTGCCGCCGCAAAGGCGTACGGCTGCGGATCGAGGATCGGTGTCCGCCCCAGCACCAGGTCGGCGGTCAACCGCGCCGAGGCGAGGCCGAGCACCACTCCGTTGCGGAAATGGCCGGCGTTCACGTAGAGACCGGCCACCTCGGGATGGGCCGCGACGTAGGGAATGCCGCTGTGAGTCCCCGGCCGCAGGCCGGCCCAGTGATGTTCCACCTCGGAATCGCGCAGGGCCGGAACCAGGCGGTGGGCGGCATCACGCAGGGAGGCCAGCGCCTCCTCCGTGGTGACCTTGTCGAAGCCGGCATATTCGAGGGTGCTGCCGGTGAGGATGCGTCCGTCGCGCCGCGGGATCAGGTAGCGGTCATCCTCCAGCAGGATGCGCCGCAGCGTTCCCGCTTCGGCACGGAAGACGATCATCTGGCCACGCACCGGATGCACCTCCAGCGGCGGCCCCAGGCCGTGCAGCATGCGCGCGCTCCAGGCGCCCCCCGCCACCACCACCCGCTCCGTCGGCAGTTCCCCCTTCGAGGTATGCAGGGCCACCACCCGCCCGCCCCGCTCGGCGATCTCATGGACCTCGGTATGGGTTTCGAAGCGGACCGAACGGGCCTCCAGCCAGCCGTGCAGCGCCTTCACCAGGCGGGGATTGCGCACCTGGGCCACCTCGGGCATGAGCACGCCCTGGCGGGCTTGGCCACCGTAGGCCGGCTCAGCGGTCAGCAGTTCCGGCCGCTCCAGCGCGCGCATGGCGACCCCGTGCGCCTCGCCCCAGGCCAGGGCCTCGGCGACATCCGCGACCGCCGGCATCAGCAGGCCGCTGCGGGTCCACTCCGGGTCGACGCCGCTCACCTCGGCCAGTTCGGCGCAGACCTCGGGATAATGCCGCTGGCCCCACGCCGCCAGGGCGCTCACCGGCTCCGGATAGCGCCACGGATAGAGGGGGGAGAGAATCCCGCCGCCGGCCCACGACGATTCGCGGCCGGTCTCGCCGCGCTCGACGATCACCACCGCCTCGCCGGCCAGATGCAATTCGCGCGCCGTCAGCATGCCGAGCAGGCCGCCGCCGACCACTGTCACAGGAGTGTTCATAGTCTGGAGGTCCCGGAACCGCGCCCGGAATGCCACTGCCGTGGCCGCGGGCGGTTTGAATCATTCCCAATCATTGCATAAAGTGAAATCCGGCTGAACGAAAAAACGTTCCGCCGCGGGCCGGATGCCCGCGCAACAACCGTGGATCAAGGAGGAACCACACCATGCGACGTCCCATCCTGTGGGCGGCGCGCGGGCGCGCCTGTATTGGCCATTCCCGCGGCCGTACCCTGATCGAGCTTCTGATCGTCTGCTCCATCGTTTCCGCCTTGTTTGCCGGGGCCATCCCCAGCATGCACCGTTTCGCCGAAAGGAACCGCCTCGCCGCGGCCAGCAACCAGTTTCTGTACGCGCTGGCCCTCGCCCGCAGCGAAGCGGTGAAGCGCGAACTGCGCGTCGTGCTCTGCCCAGGCATCGCCGACCCGACCGCGCCGCCCCACTGCATCCCGCGCGCGGGTTGGGAAATCGGCTGGCTGGTGTTCGCTGACCGTAACAACGACGGAACGGTCGACGACAATGAACCGCTGATTCTCGCCGGCACCCTCGCCGAACGCGGAGCGGTGACCATTCGCGGCAACCGCTACGTCAGCCACTATATCTCGTTCACGCCGTTCGGCACCGCGCGAATGCGCAGCGGCGCCCTGCAGATGGGCACCCTGATCGTGTGCAGCGGGGAGCACTTCGGCCCTACCGCACGGGCCATCATCATCAGCGCCGCAGGACGGGTCCGAACCACCTCGGCCAGCCGCTCCGGGAAGTCCAGCTGCGACCCCTAGTCCCGCGCCCCCACGGTCCATCGGCGGACGGAGCGCACGGCGGCGCCCACGGGACCTGCGTCGCCCGCAGCGGCGCGAACCGGGGTGAACCGTTTGTCGGGACTCAACGGCCGCTGGTCGCCGCCCGGCCCCGCCAAGGTGATCAGAGCCTATAATCCATGACATCCGGGCGTAAACCGGCAGGCTCCCGGCCGGACTCGATCAGTCTCGGCGGCAACGAAGACAGGAATGCCTCGACATGACCGCTACGCGCTTTCCCACATTGCGCCACCACGGCGCTTCCCAGGGCCGGTCCGGTGGCTTCAGCCTGATTGAGATCCTCATCACCCTGCTGATCATGTCGATCGGCCTGCTGGGAATGGGGGCGCTGCTGATCTCCGGCGTCCGCTTCAACCACAGCGCCTACCTGCGCAGCCAAGCGACCATCCTCGCCTACAGCATGGCCGACCGCATGCGGGCCAATATGGTCGGAGTCGTCGCCGGGAACTACAACAACATCGGCGGCAGCGCCGGCACTGCCACCAGTACCTGCACCACCACCGCCGGTTGCACCGCCGCGCAGCTGGCCGCCGACGACAACTACCAATGGAACTGTGAGCTGTCGAGCACCAAGACCTGCTACACCGTGCAGAACCAGGCCGCCACCGCCGGCCTGCTGCCGGACGGCCGGGGCGTGGCCTGCCTCGACAATACCCCGAACGACGGCACCTTCGACGGCACCACCCTCACCCCTGCGTGTGACGGCGGCGGCAACACCTACGTGATCAAGGTCTGGTGGCTCGACAACCCCGGCGGCACGAATGCCACTGGCAGCTGCGACCCCACAGTCGCATCCGCCAACGACAAATACAAATGTTTCACCATGAGTTTCCAGCCATGAGCCTGCATAGACAACGCCCCGGAGGCCTGCCCTCCCGGCAGAACGGCCTGACCATCGTCGAGATCATGGTCTCCCTGCTGCTCGGCCTGCTGCTGCTGGCCGGCACCATCCAGATTTTCCTCGCCACCCGCCAGAGCTACCTGACGACCGAGGCCTCCGCACGGCTGCAGGAAAACGGGCGCTTCGCCATGAACTTTCTCTCCGGCGACACCCGCATGGCCGGCTTTTTCGGCTGCGGCAGCACCAGCGGGGTGAATTTCTACAACGGCGTCGACTTCGCCAAGTGGAAGGACTCCACCGGCGCGACCTCGACGCCGAGCGCAATTTTCTCCACCTTCGACGGCACCGGCGGCATCAACGGCTATGACAACGTCAACACCATCGCCGCCGGCAGCGAGCTGGACAACCTCGGCCTCAGCGTCGGCACCGGCACCGGCCAGGTGGTCGCCGGCACCGACGTCCTGCTGATGCGCAGCGGCAAGTCGTGCCCGGGCGGCGACGTGGTCTGCACCGGCAGCAACTGCATCCCGGACACCGCCAACATCAAGATCAAGGACGCGACCGCCTGCGGCCTGGAGAAGAACGATATCGTGCTGGTCACCGACTGCAAGAACGCGGACCTCTTCAGCATCACCAACAATCCGCAGTCCGCGGGCGGCAGCAAGGACACCCTGGCCCATGGCTCCAGCCTCAACCTCACTTCGAAGCTGAGCAGTTCCTACGGCCCCGATGCAATGATCTTCGGCTACAACATGTCGCTTTTTTACGTCGCCAACGGCAGCTCGGGTCAGCCGGCCCTCTACCGCAAGCGCTTCAGCGGTACCGGCCACGTGCTGCAGACGCAGGAACTGGTCGAAGGCATCCAGGACATGCAGATCCTCTACGGGGTCGACACCACCGGTGCCAACGCCAGCGGCGACTACGCCCCCGACTACTACGTTCCGGCCAGCAGCATAAGCGCAGCCGACATGGAAAAGGTGGTCGCAGTACGCATCCAGCTGACCGCCTACACCATCAACACCTTGGTCGACGTGCACTCGCCGGACCGGCGACTGCACCGGACCTTCGTCACCACCATAACCCTGCGCAACCGCGTGCACTGATCAGCCCAGGGGAGAGCCAACCATGCGCCGATTCAGCCCCCATCCCGCCTGCCACGCCGGCCGCCCCCGGCGGCAACAGGGCGCCGTGCTGGCCATCAGCCTGATCATCCTGCTGATCGTCACCCTTCTCGGCGTCACCGCCATGCAGTCGACGACCCTGGAGGAGAAGATGGCCGGCAACGCCCGGGACCGCAACACCGCCTTCCAGGCGGCGGAAAGCACCCTGCGGATCGCCGAGGCCTGGATTCCCACCAAACCCGTGAGCGACTTCAACGACAGCAACGGGCTCTACAGCGAATTCAGCACCACGGTCCCGACCACCGACCAGCTCGGCACCCTCACCACCTGGACCGCCAGTGGGGCTACTAGGCAGCTAACCGGTGCTGACGCGGTCCCCGGCGTGGCCACCCAGCCGCGCTATTTCATCCAGTACATCGGCGAGGTGTCGGACGGCGGCAATACCTCGCTCAACATCGGCCCCGGCTACGGTGGCATGTCGGCGGGCGCCTCCAGCAGCCTGTTCCGGGTCACGGTGCGTGCCACCGGCGGCTCCGACAACGCCGTGGTCGTCCTGCGCACCCTCTACGGCCATGTCTACTTCCACTGAGGTGTGAAATGCCGATGCCCCGCACGCCTGACACCCGCCACCAGCCACCGAATTTCCGGGAGGCCACCATGCGCGCCCTTGACAAGTTCTCGCGTCCCCTCTTCCGTGCCGCGGCCGTCGCCGCCCTGACCGCCCTGTCGGTAGGCACCCAGGCCGCGCCGCTCAACCTGTCCAATACCCCGCTGTTCCTGGGCACCACGGTGCCGCCGAACATCTTCCTCGAAATCGACGATTCGGGCAGCATGGACTGGGAGACCCTCTATTCCAACGGCGCGATGGCGGCGGACAGCCTCAACAATGCCAGTGGCACCGACAGCCTCGACCACACCCCGAACAACAGTACGGAGGAGAAGCGTCTCTGCTGGGGCTACAACACCCTGGCCTACGATCCCAACAAGACCTATACGCCGTGGAAGGGCGAGGACGACAACCACGCCACCTTCGCGGACCAGCCGGTCGACAACGCGCTCAGCAACCCCTACCTGCACAGCGGCACCAAGGTCGACCTGAGGCACCAGTTCTACTTCGTCTGGAACGACGACGGCGACGGCGTCTACCAGGACGGCGAGTGCCCCACCCCCAGCATCAGCGGCAGCTATTTCTCCTATACAGACTGCCAAGCGCTGAGCGACTCCGAGTGCGTGGTCGTGGGCGACATGACCTCCGCCCAGCAGACCAACTACGCCAACTGGTACAGCTACTACCGCAAACGCATCTACGTGGCCAAGCGGGCCCTGTCCCAGGTCATCTACGACTCCTCGGCACGCATGGGCCTCGGCTCGATCAACAGCCACTTCACGCGTACGGCGATCAAATACGTCGACGACATCTCGACGCCGGTCAATTCGACCTACCACGCCAACAAGGTGACCCTGCTGAAGAACCTCGCCGCCGGCTCCGCCAGCGGCGGCACCCCGCTGCGCAACGGCCTCAAATGGGCCGGCGAATACTACGCCGGCAACCAGGGCGCCAGCTGGCCCACGCCGATCCTGAGTCAGGCCGACGGCGGCGAATGCCAGCAGAACTTCACCATCCTGATGACCGACGGCTACTGGAACGGCGGCAGCCCGGACGTCGGCAACACCGACGGCGACAGCAGCAGCATGTGGGACCACGACAACGGTATCCACAACCTGTACACGGAAACCGGCTTCGGCTACGACGGCGATTATGACTACAACTACACGTCCGTCTCTGACACCTACAGCAACCGGCTGGCCGACGTGGCGATGAAGTATTACGAGACCGACCTCTCCGCCCTGGACAACGACGTACCCACCACCACCGGCGTGGACATGAATCCCGCCCAGCACATGGTCACCTACACGGTGTCCTTCGGCACCAACGGCACCCTGACCGCGAACCCGAGCAGTTACGACACCACCTTTACTTGGCCTGCGGTCGGCGCCGACACCCTGACGACCATCGACGACCTGCGCCACGCCGCCTGGGACAGCCACGGCAAGTACCTCAGCGCCGCCGATCCGCAGGGGCTGATCGACTCCATCAACGAGGCGATCTCCAACATCGCCGACCGGGTCGGCTCCGGTGCCGCGGTCTCCTTCAACACCTCCTCCGTGCAGGAGGGGACGATGGTCTACGTCAGCCTGTTCAACAGCTCCCGCTGGTCGGGCAACGTCAAGGGCTACCCTCTCGACACCACCACCGGCGCCATCCAGGGCAGCGCGACCTGGGACGCGGCCGACACCCTGGACAACCGCAACCTCAGCACCTCGCCGCGTACGCTCCTGACCTACGACTCCAGCAGCCAGACCGGCATACCGTTCGAGTGGGCCAACCTGACCAGCGCGGAAAAGAACGACCTCAAGACCAACTCCGCGGGCGGCAGCGACAACGACGCCACCGGCATGGCCCGCCTCGGCTTCCTCCGCGGCGACCGCTCCTGCGAGGTGGACAGCACCACCACCTGCAGTTACACCGACGGCACCAACACCTACAGCGCCAAGAACCTGCGCACCCGCGGCAGCCGCCTCGGCGACATCATCGACTCGTCGCCGGTCTTCGTCGGCGCCGCCAACCTGGGCTGGCCGGACAGCGCGCCCTTCCCCTCCGCCACCGGCGAGACCTATTCCGACTTCAAGACCGCCGAGGCAAACCGCAAGGGCGTGCTCTACGTCGCCGCCAACGACGGCATGCTCCACGCCTTCCGCGCCGAGGACTCGTCGACCACCTCGACACCCGCCGGCGACAACAGCAAGGAGATCCTGGGCTACGTTCCCAGCATGCTGTTCTCAACCGGCACCGGCGAGGGACTGCATTATCTGACCGAGCAGGGTTACATCCACCGCTATTATGCGGACCTCACCCCGACCATCTCCGACGCCTACATCAAGACCCGCTCCGACAGTTCACCGCACTGGGCGACCGTGCTGGTGGGCGGGCTGCGCGGCGGCGGAAAGGGCCTGTACGCCCTGGACGTCACCGACCCGAACTCCTTCTCGGAGGACACCAGCGCCGGCGCGCCGGGGGACACGGTGCTGTGGGAGTTCACCAACGCCGACCTCGGCTACACCTTCAGCCGCCCGATCATCGTGCTGACCAACGCCGTGGACAGCAGCGGCAACCATCGCTGGGCCGCGGTCTTCGGCAACGGCTACAACAACAGCGGCAGCGGCCACGCCGAGCTCTTCGTGGTCTTCCTCGACGGCGGAATCGACGGCACCTGGACCGACGGCTCCGGCACCAGCGATCTCGACTACGTGGTCATCGACACCGATCCCGGCGGGACCTACGGTGACAGCACCACGCCCAATGGCCTCTCCTCGACGGCGGTGATCGACACCAGCGGCGACGGCACCGCCGACCGGGTCTACGCCGGCGACCTGACGGGCAACATGTGGGCCTTCGACCTCAGCGACAGCGATCCCACCAAATGGGGCGTGGCCTACAAGTCCGGGAGCACGCCGGTGCCGCTGTTCACCGCCAAGGACGGGACCACCAGCTCCGCCAACACCCAGCCGATCACGGTCACGCCGATCGTGGTGAAAAATCCGCTGGTGAGCGATTCGGCCTCCAACGACCCCAACGTGCTGGTCCTGTTCGGCACCGGCCAGTACATGGTGGACACCGACAAGACCTCCAGCGGCACCCAGACCTTCTACGGCGTCTGGGATGACGGCAGCCACAAGTCCCTGACCCGTGCGGACCTGCAGGAGCAGACCTTCCAAAGCGGCTTCCCGAGCGACGTCCGTGTCCTCAGCTCCAATTCGGTCAACTACACCGGCAGCGGCTCCTCGCAGCAGTTCGGCTGGTACATCGACCTGCCGGAGAGCCACGAAAGGGTGATCACCGACGCGGTGGCCCGCGGCAGCATCGTCTACTTCGACACCACGATTCCGACCACCCAGGTCTGCTCGATCGGTGCCGGTGGCTGGTTGATGTCGGTGTCCTACGCCACCGGCGGCAATCCCAGCACGCCGGTCTTCGACTACAACGGCGACGGGACGGTCGACTCCAATGACGTTGCCGCCAACAGCGACACCAGCGTCGCCTCGGCGGCCCCGGCCGGCAAACAGTTCCACCACGACCTGCCGGCCGCCCCGGCCTTCCTCGGCAACCGACGCTACGTTGCCGGCACCGGCGGCACCACCAGCGGCGACGCGCCGGTGGAAGACGACGCGGTGGAAGCACTGGTCGGGCAAAAGACCGGGCGTCTCTCCTGGGAGGAGTTGCAGCAATGAAGCAAATCCGGAAATGGGGCAAGCTGATCCGCGGACTGCTGTTTGGCGGGTTCCTGGCAGCGACCGCCGCGACTGTGCTGGCCGGCGACCTGCCGGCCGGCTATCCGCAAAGCTTCGAGAACGTCGGCACCATTAGCCGTATCGACCGGGTGCAGGGCGAAATCGTGGTCGGCGACCGCTTCGCCTGGATCCCGGTGGACGTGCCGGTACACTCGGCAGACCAACCGCGCGACAGCATTCTCTCCCTCAAGGTCGGCGTGAAAATCGGTTACCAGGCGGTACCGCTGAAGAACGGCCAACGGCGGATGACCGAGATCTGGATCCTGCCGGCCTCGTACCAGCTGCCGCAAGGCGACGACTAGGCGGGCCGGAACGGAGAAATCCATGACCGACAAAAGTTACGAAAGGTGGCACATGCACACGCGAAGGACGTCAAACGGCTGCAGGCGAATGCGCGGATTCACCCTGATAGAACTGATGATCGTACTCGTCGTGGTCGCGATTCTCGCGGCGATCGCCTACCCTTCGTACCGCGAATACGTGCACCGTTCCCAGCGAGCCGAGGCTCGCTCGACGCTACTGCAGGCAGCCCAGTCGCTGGAGCGCTGCTACACCGAATACAACGCCTACAACAACGCGGCATGCACCGCCGGTTTTCCGACAGATACCGAGAACAAGCTCTACTCGGTCGACGTCGCCGCCACTGCGAACGCCTTCCTGCTGACAGCCACCCCGAAGGCCGGCACGGGAGCGGCATCGGACAGCAAATGCACCTCGCTGACCCTGGACCAGACCGGTCACAAGGATGGGACTGGAACCAAGAAATCCGTTTGCTGGTAAGGGAGACTGACTCGCCTCAGCCCTTCAGTTCCGTCGGCAGGGAGAACACGATGTTCTCCCTGCAACCGTCGTCCTCCACCGCCGAAGACCCGCCCCATTCGCGCAGGCGCTCGATCACCGCGTCCACCAACACCTCGGGCGCCGAGGCGCCGGCGGTGACGCCGACCGCCGCCACACCCTCGAACCACTCCCGCCGCAGCTCCCCTGCGTTGTCCACGAGAAACGCCCGCAC
>CAZMMH010000063.1:0-10034 GCA_964567315.1 uncultured Gammaproteobacteria bacterium | reverse complement strand
GTCCGCCTTCCACAGCCGCAGGGTGTTGACGGTGCCGTTGCGGTAACCGGGGATCGGCATGTCGTAGGGCACGGCCAGCACGTCGTGGGTGTCGACCCAGCGCGTCCGGGGGCGGCCGTTGTCGTCACGGTAATGCTCGCTGCGGCCGCCGAACTGCACCTGCTGCACGTATTCCGGCCGTTCCAGCTCCCACGGGTTGCCGTCGCGCAGCCAGTGGTCCGGTTCCTCCACCTGGTAACCGTTGTCCAGCTCCTGACGGAACATGCCGTACTCGTAGCGCAGGCCGTAGCCCTTCACCGGCAGCTGCAGGGTGGCGCAGCTGTCGAGGAAGCAGGCCGCCAGGCGGCCGAGGCCGCCGTTGCCCAGGCCGGCGTCGTGCTCGGCCTCGGCGATCTCCTCCAGGTAGAGGCCGAGCTCGTGCAGGCCGCGGCTGGCCTCGTCCTCCAAACTCAGGTTGAGCATGGCGTTGCCCAGGGTGCGGCCCATGAGGAACTCCATGGAGAGGTAACAGGCACGCTTGCAGTCGTGTTCGTCGTAGGTGTAGCGGGTGGCCTTCCAGCGCTCCATCAGACGGTCGCGCAGGGCCATGGCCAGGGCCAGATAGGGATAATGGACGGTGTTGCAGTCCCGGTCACGACCGAAGGTGTGGGCGAAGTAGCGGCGCACGTCGGCGCTGATTTCCGTTGCACTCATGCCGAGCGGCGGCAGGTCGGTGAGGCCGGGTCGCGGCTGGCTCCGGGTCAGGGGAATGAACTGCATGCTTCTACCTCGTTACGTAAGAACGCCCCAACGTTGGGCGCTTGGCACCAAATTGAGACAGCGGGCGGGCCGCCGATTTCCCCCGCCGCCCGCGCAACGCCGCAAAATGCGGCCGCTCGGCTGGGGAACATTGGATTATCCTAGTCGTCTATTGCAGTCGATGTGCCAACAAGCGGACTTCCCCCCAACGCCATGCAAGAAACCATGATCAGGGTATGGGATATTCCCACCCGCCTCTTCCACTGGAGCCTGGTCCTGCTGTTCGGCGCCCTCTGGGTGAGCGGCGAACTCGGCGGCCGGGCCATGCGTTACCACGAGATTTTCGGCTTCCTGCTGCTGGCCCTGGTGGTGACCCGGGTGCTCTGGGGCCTGGTCGGCAGCCGCACGGCGCGCTTCAGCGATTTCATGCGCGGCCCGCGCACCACCCTCGCCTATCTGGCGGCGGTCTTGCGTGGCCGCCCGCCGGCCAGCCTCGGCCACAATCCGCTCGGCGGCTGGATGGTCCTCACCCTGCTGGTGCTGCTGTTGGCCCAGGCGTCGAGCGGCCTGTTCGCCACCGACGACATCGCCTTCGACGGCCCCCTGAACTACCTGGTGCACGAGCACACGGCCAAGCTGCTGACCCGCTTCCATCACCTCGACTTCCGCCTGCTGCTGCTGCTGGCCGGGGTGCACCTGCTGGCGGTGGCGATCCACCGCCTGCGTTTCGGCGACGACCTGGTGCGGCCGATGCTCAGCGGACGCAAACCGGTCCCGCCGGGCTGGCAGGGTCCGCCGCCGGCCCTGACCAGCGCCTGGCGCGCGCTGATTCTCTTCGGCGTGGTCGCCGGCGGCCTCTACTTCGCCATCTTCCACCCCTGACGGCTCAGGCGTGGGGGTGGCCGGCCGCGGCCAGCCGCAGCAGATAATCGGCCCAGCGCGCCTCGTATTCCCTGCCCAGGTCGTAGAGGTAGGACCAGGTGAACAGGCCGCTGTCGTGGCCGTCATCGAAGAAGATCTTCAGGGCGTAGTTGCCGACTTGGCGCAGATCCTCGATCGCCACCCGCTCCTTGCCCACCTGCAGCACGGCGCCGACACCCTGGTGGCCGCGGACCGCGGCCGACGGCGAATAGACCCGGAGGTATTCCGCGGGCAGCTCGAAGCGCGCGCCGTCGTCGAAGAGGATCTCCAGCCGTCGCGATTGGCGGTGCAGGTGGATCGCCTGCGGATGGCGCGCCTCGCTCATCGCCCCTCACCCTGCCCGGCGTCGCCGCACAGCCCGGCCGGCGGCGGGTAGCGCTCGGCCAAGCCGTCCGGCGCCTCGCCCACCTTGGCCTGGGCCAGGGCGCTGTTCTCCAGGGCGAAGGCCACCAGCACCATCACCACCGTCGGCATCACACCGATCCGGGTCACCACGGTGAACAGGATGGTGCCCATATGCGGATCGCTGGCGGTGGCGTCGATCACGCCGCCCATGCCTATCAGCAGCGCGCTGGCGAGGTAGGCGAAGATCATCAGCCGGTAGCGGCGCATGGCCAGGCGCCAGTGGATCATCACGAACCAGGGCTCGGCCCGCTCGGCGCGCCGGGTCCGCAGCCAGGTGAGCAGGATCACCGTGATCCATACCAGCGGCGGAAACAGCATGGCCCAATCGCCGATCTGCAGGGTGTAGCCGCCGAGGGAGACCTGCTTGTCGATCACGGCGATGGTCGCCGGCGTCAGCAGCAGATGGAAAAAGGCCAGGTTGAGCATGAACAGCTCGTGCGGTGCCCGGGCCCGCCGGCGCTCCTCATCGTTGACACTGCATTGCATGGGATACCCTTTCCGCCGGCATGGCGAAGGTGACCGGCACATTAAAACGCGGTTGAGGCTTGCCACAACCGTGGTATGCGTGGCCTAAAATAGGCGACCGATTTTCAGGATACCACCCTCGCGGCTCCCAGCCGCAGCGCCGGAGCCCTATCGTGGAGCCAAAGAAGAGCCAGGAGCGCCTCCAGCAGAGCCTGGAGCGGGTGACCGAACTGCTGGAAAAGCAGCGTCGGGTGGAGACGCTGGTCCATAGCCAACACCATCCGGCCAGCAGCCCGGCCGGGCGCCAGGGCCTGGTGGAGTCGCTGGTGCACCGCCAGCACCTGACCGAACTGCGCCAGCACCTCGGTCGCCTGCACGCGGCCGACATCGCCTACATCCTCGAGGCCCTGCCCCACGACGACCGCCTGCGCATCTGGGAGCAGGTGGCGGCGAGCCGGCGCGGCGACGTGCTGGTGGAGGCCTCGGATCCGCTGCGCGACTTCCTGGTCCATGCCATGGGCCGTTCCGACCTGCTGGCGGTGATCGGCCAGCTGGACGCCGAAGACCTGGCCTCGATCGCCGAGGACCTGCCCGACGACGTGCTGCAGGAGCATGTGCGCAGCCTGACCGCCCAGGACCGGCGCCTGCTGCAGACCTCCCTCTCCTACGATGAGGGCAGCGTCGGCCAGCTGATGACCAGCGAGCTGGTGACGGTCAGCCCGGAGATGACCCTGGCCGAGGCGCAGCAGCAGCTGCGCGCCCAGGGCAACCTGCCCTCGCACAACGACAAGCTGTTCGTGGTCGACCGCCACCATCTGCTGCAGGGGGTGCTGCCGCTGCAGCAGATCCTGCTCAACGAGCCGGACCGCCGGGTGGGCGACATAATGGCCACCTCGGTGGTCACCTTCACCCCCGACGACGACGCGACCGAGGCCGGCAAGGCCTTCGAGCGTTACGATCTGGTCTCCGCCCCGGTCACCGACAGCCGGGGGCGGCTGCTGGGACGGCTCACGGTGGACGAGGTGATGGACCACCTGCGCGAGGAGACGGAAGAGGACGTGCTGGCCCTGGCGGGTCTCTCCGGCGGCGAGGATATCTACTCGCCGGTGATGGACTCGGCCCGCAACCGCTGGGTCTGGATCAGCCTGAACATGCTCACCGCCTTCGTCGCGTCTCGGGTGGTGGGGCTGTTCGAGCACACGATCGCCCACATCGTGGCCCTGGCCAGCCTGATGCCCATCGTCGCCGGCATAGGCGGCAACACCGGCAATCAGACCGCCACCCTGATCATCCGCAGCCTGGCCCTGGGCCGGCTGGCGCCCAGCGCCATCAGCCGGCTGGTACGCAAGGAGCTGACCATCGGCCTGCTCAACGGACTGGTCTGGGGCTCGGTGGTGGGCGCCTTCGCCTTGGTGCTCTACCGGGAAACGGGCCTGGCCCTGGTGATCGCCGGCGCCATGGTGCTGGAAATGGTGCTGGCGGCGGCGGTGGGCATGGCGGTGCCGCTGGGGCTGCAGCGCATGGGCCGCGATCCGGCCCTGGGCACCAGCGTCCTGCTCACCGCCAGCACCGACAGCCTCGGCTTCTTCGTCTTTCTCGGCCTCGCCACCCTGTTCCTGCTCCATTGAGCCGCCGCGGGCCGCGACGGGCCTAGGGCCGCTGCTCCAGCGGACGCACCTTGCGCGCGAAATCGGCGAGGAAGCGGCGCACCGGCTGGTAGGTGGCGTCGGTGGCGGGTTCGAAGCGGTTCAGCGGGATGCGCGCCAGCAGCGCCGGCCCCTCCGGGCGCTGGCGCAGGCTGAACAGCAGCCGGCCCACCCTCCGCACCAGCATTGCCGGCACGTCCGCCCGCGCCACCAGGCCATTGTCGATCAGCGGCGGGGTCACCCACTGCACCCGCAGGGTGGCCGCCTCCTCCGGGTGGTCCGCTTTGAAGGTGTGCCACTGGGGCGTCCACAGGCAGGCGGCGGCGACGTTGCCGAGATAGAGGTTCATCACCGACGACTCCATCGAGCCGACGTAGCGCGAGCGGATGTCGTGCACGACGTCGAGGCCATGCCGGGCGAAGAAGTACTGCGGCATGATGGTTGCGGCCAGGGCGATCGGCGAGGGGAAGCTGACCGCCTTGCCCTTGAGGTCGGTGACCTTGTCGATCCGGCTGTCGCGCCGGACCAGGATGGTGCCGCTGAAGGTCGAGTCGGCGCCCATCTTGCCGAACACCCGGTAGCCGTGGTCGATGGCAATCAGGGTCTGGTAGGGGTTGAGCAGGGCGAAGGCGAAATGGCCGGCCTCGAGCTTGCGCACGAAGGCGGCGTGATTGCGCGAGGCCTCGAAGGTGAGCTCGACGCCGGGCGTCTGCAGCTGTGCATTGAGATAGGCGATCAGGGGCCCGTAGACCGCGAACAGCCGGCGCGGGTTGTGGAACGGGGCGATGCCCACCACGTACTCGCGCCGCGCCGACGGCGGTGCCTGCCCGAAGGTCGGCGCATAGCCGGCGGCCGCGGCGGGCGGAACGCCGCCGACGGCGAACAGCAGCAGCAGCGGCAGCAGGCGGCCGCGGCACGAATGGGGTCTCGCTGGATAGGCCTTCACGCTCGCTTGCGGCGGCAACCGGGGCCGCCTCTCCTCCTCGTTTCGGGCGCCGCGCCGGCCGCCCCGGACGGTCTTTATCCGGGCTACACGGTCGCGTATGCTGGCATTCCCGCCCGTAGGGCAGGATAACAACAAATCCCCCGGAGGAGTCCCATGAAACTGCTACGCACCCTGGTGCTGGGGCTGTGCGCCCTGGCGATCACCGCCCACGCCGACGAGCGTATGAAGCCGTTCGTCCTCGCCTACAAGGCCAAGGGCGAGGTTGCCGCCGTGGCCAAACAGGTGAAGGCCAAGCTGGCCGCCGCCGGGCTCAAGGTGGTAGGCGAGTACAGCCCCTACGCCGATGCCGACATCGTAGTGGTCACCGACGCCGCCATGCAGCAGACCGCCGCCAAGACCGAGTTCGGCGCCTACGGCGCGGCGCAACGCGTCTCCATCACCAAGGTCGGAGGCGAGATCCAGGTCGCCTACACCAACCCGCCCTACATGGCGGCCGCCTACCGCATGGACGGCGATCTGGCCGAGGCCAAGCAGAAGCTGGCCAAGGCCCTCGGCGCCGGCGAGGAGTTCGGCACCGACGACGGCCTGACCGCGAAGAAGCTGCGCAAGTACCACTACAAGATCTTCATGCCCTACTTCGACGACCAGGACAAGCTGGCCAGCTACGACAGCCACAAGGAGGCCGTGGCCGCGGTGGAGAAGGGGCTGGCGGCACACGCCGGCGGCACCACCAAGATCTACCGCATCGACATTCCCGGCAAGGAGGCGACCCTGTTCGGCGTCGGCCTGAGCCAGGCCAACGGCGCCGACAAGGATGCCGACGACAAGTACATCATGAGCGAAATCGACTTCAAGCCGCTGCGCTCCACCGCCCACCTGCCCTATGACATGGTGGTGATCGGCGGCAAGGTCTACGCCCTGTCGGCCAAGTTCCGCATCGCCATCAACTTCCCCGACCTCTCCATGATGGGCAGCAACAGCTTCATGAACATCATGGGTGCCCCGGGTGCCATCCACACCTCCCTGGCCAAGGCGGCCGGCGGCAGCTGATCCCCGCCCGACCCCGGTGCGCAGAGGGCCCCGCACGGGGCCCTCTCCTTTTCCGGCCCTGGCGGCAGAATCTGGGTGAAACCCCTCTCTCTGCCGCGCAACCAATTCGCCTATACTGGCCCCTGCCGCAGCGACTACCGCCTGCCGGGGTGACCGTGACCGACGCTATCGCGCTCTCGCCAGAACAGGAAGACCTCTATCAGGCACGCCAGCGCCACCGCTCCCTGCCGCTGACGCGGCAGGCCCTCGGCTTCGGCGTGGCCCTGCTACTGTTGCTGGCGCTGTGGGACCAGTGGATCGCCGGAGGTTTCCAGGGCACGGTATTGGCGCTGCGGGCGGCCCTGGCGATCACCTGGGCCGCCACCCTGGCCAGCCTGCGGGGCTCCTGGGGCCAGGCGCGGATGGACGGCATCGTCCTCAGCCTGCACGGCCTCACCGCCACCCTGAGCTCGCTGATCCTGGCCAACCTGCCGCACGGCTTCGAATACGGCCTGGTGGGTCTGCTGCTGCCGGCCTTCCTGCTCGGCGTGCTCTCGCCCAACGTCCAGTACACCTTCGGCTTCAGCCTGGTCTACCTGGTGATCCCCAACGCGGTGATGTTCTCGGTCGGCACGCCGAACGAGACCCTGATCAACGCCAACTTCATGCTGCTGCCGGCCCTCGGCGGCCTGGTCGCCATCAGCGCCCAGGTGCAGCGCTACCTGCGCATCGCCTTCGCCGACGAAACCTCGGTGGAGGAGCAGCGGCGCCAGCTCGCCACCATCGATCCCCTGACCCAGGCCTTCAACCGCCACCACTTCTTCCGTTTGGCGGCGATCGAGATCGAACGCTGCAGGCGTCACAGCCATCCGCTGTCGCTGCTGGTGGTGCGGGTCGACGACTTCAAACAGATCGAAGCCGAACGCGGCCAGGCCGGCAGCGACATGGTGCTGGCCTCCCTCGGCCTCACCGCCCACCATGCCCTGCGCCAGACCGACGTCTTCGGCCGCCTGGGCGAGGCCGAGTTCGGCATCATGCTCACCGACACGCCGAAGAATACCGCGGTCAACGTGGCCGAACGCCTGCGCGCGGCGGCCCATAGCAACCCGATCGGGATAGACGCCGACACCTCCCTGACGGTCAGCGTGACCATCTCCTGCGTGGAACTGCTGGCGGGGGAGACCGAGCTGGCCGCGGTGCTGCACCGGGCGGAAAAGGCCGTCTACCTGCACGGGCCGGGACGCAACCGGGTGGTCAGCCGCTGAGGCCGCCGCGCCGCGCCGCTCCGTCCGGAAAGAACACCGCCTGCACCTCGCCGATCCTGGCCTGGGCCTCGGCCACCACGGGCATACTCACCGAGCTGTCGAGGCCCAGCAGCTCCCAGGCACGGGGGCTGATCTCGGGGGCCTCGTACGCGTTCTCCGAATGGAGCTCGGCGAGGTAGGCGAGGCTGTTGGCCACGTGCACCGCGGCCACCTCCATGGGATGGCGGCCGGCCTTTTCCGGCTCGTGGTGGAATTCGATGCACTCCTCCAGCACCACCGGCAGGTGCCAGTGGCGGGCCAGCGCGCCGCCCAGCTGGGCGTGGTCGAAGCCGATGAGCTGGCGTTCCGCCTGGTACAGCTCCAGTTCGTCGGCGCCCTCGGCCGAGAGCAGGAGGGATTCCCGCGCCAGCTCCGGCAGCTCATGAAAGATCACCAGCTCGCCGATGTCGTGCAGCAGGCCGGCCACGAACAGCACGTCCGCCTGCAACCGCCGGCCCTGCACCGCGGTGGCCAGCTGCTGGGCGGCCAGGGCACAGTAGAGGCTGTGGTACCAGAAGTTCTCCATCGATACCAGGCGATTGGGGATGCCGCTGAAGGCGTCGGCGGCGGAGGTGGCCAGGGCCAGGTCGCGCACCTGCTTGGTGCCGAGCACGGTGACGGCCCGGGTCACCGTGTCGATCTCGGAGGTGAAACCGTAGAGCGGGCTGTTGGCGATCCGCAGCAGGCGCGCGGTCAGCGCCGGGTCGCCGCCGATCGCCTTGGCGATATCGCCGGCGGAACAGTCGGGGTCGTCGACCATTTCGTTCAGCCGCACCGCCACCTCGGGCAGGGAAACCAACTCGCCGACATCCGTGACCAGCGCCTCGACCGTGATCTCCATCCCCGCGCCCCTATGTTCCGCCTTGTTTGTCAAAGAGATTATAGGGAAGCGGGGCCTGCCACCAGTGGCGCGGCGTGACCGGCGCCGCGCTTCGGCTGCTGCGCCCCGTGGCGCGCCCGGGTTCGCTGGAGGATAATGCGCCGCTTTGTCGTGCAAAGGCCCCGCCATGTGGTTCCGTAATCTCCGCCTCTACCGCCTCGGCCACCCCGAAGCGATCGACCTCGACGGCCTGGACGCCGCGCTGGCCGCCCATGCCACCCGCCCCTGCGGCGCCCTCGAACCCTTCACCGTCGGCTGGGCCCCGCCCCTGGGGCGGCGCAGCCAGGGCCTGAGCCACGTCGCCGGCGGCCGGGCCATGCTCTGCTGCCGGCGCGAGGACAAGCTGCTACCGGCGAGCCTGGTGCGCGAGCGGAGCGAGGACCGCGCGGCGGAGATCGAGCAGGCCGAAGGGCGTCCGCTGGGGCGCAAGGCACGGGCGGAGCTGCGCGAGCAGGTGCTGACCAGCCTGCTGCCCCAGGCCCTGGCCCGCGCCAGCCACACCTACGCCTACCTGGAACCCAAGGCCGGTTGGCTGGTGATCGACGCCGCCTCCGACAAGCGCGCCGAGGAGCTGGTGAGCCTGCTGCGCGACTCCCTCGACGGCCTGCCGGCGGTGCCGCCCGCGAGCAACGAGTCGCCCGCCACGGTGATGACCCGTTGGCTCGCCGGCGGACCACTGCCGGCCGGCTTCGTCCTCGGCGACGAATGCGAACTGCGCGAGCCGGTGGACGGCGGCGCGGTGGCGCGCTTTCGCCATCAGGAGCTGGGCGGACGGGAGATCGTCCAGCACCTGGAAGCCGGGATGCAGGTAACCCGCCTGGCGCTGGAGTGGGAGGAGCGCATCGGCTTGGTCCTCGACGAACAGCTGGCGGCGCGCCGATTGCGCTTCCTCGAGGGGGTGGAGGAGGAGGCCCAGCAGGTGGAGGCCGACGACCACGCCAGCCGCTTCGATGCCGACTTCGCCATCATGGGCGGTGAACTGGCCCGCTTCCTGCCGGCCCTGCTGGAGGCCTGCGGCGGCCTGGCGGAGGAGTGACGCGGCGTCGCCCCCGGCAGCCCGCCGGGAGCGGGCCTCGGCCCCTGGCGTGGGTCAAGAGGCCCACAATGAAAGGGTAACGACACGTCAAGAACTCCCCGGGCACCCCCGGGATTTCCCTAATCTCCCGCCCCCTGGCGTTGACTCACGAGTGTCAGCGGCTAAGTTCTAAACCGCACGTTCCACATCTTGTGGTGCATCCAGGCTGAACGGATTTGCGGGGCTGCCATGCGCAAACTGCTTCTGAAGTTGTTCTTGGACCGGCTGCAGCGGCACCTGAGCCACGGTGCGATCGAGGTGCTCCTGCCCGACGGCGAGGGCCACATCGTCGGCGACGGCGCACCCACGGCGTGCTGGCAGATCCACGACACCGCGGCCCTGCGGCGGATCGCCTTCGATGCCGAACTGGAGCTGGGCGAAACCTACATGGACGGCGCCTGGGACCCCGGGCCGGAGGGGCTGCCGGCCCTGCTCAAGGTGCTGGTCGGCAATCTGCCGATCCACGGCCCACGCGGCCTGGCCCGCCTGGCCCAGGGGCCGCTCTCCCTGCTCCACTACCTGAACCGGGTCGGCCGCAGCCGGCGCAACGTCGCCCACCACTACGACATAGACGAGTGGCTGTTCCGGCGCTTCCTCGACAGCGACATGCAGTACTCCTGCGCCT
>CAZMMH010000062.1:0-10137 GCA_964567315.1 uncultured Gammaproteobacteria bacterium | reverse complement strand
TCCTGGTTCTTCTTCAGCGTCGGCGTGGTGTTCTGGCTGGTGCTGCTGGTGATCGTCTTCTACCGGGTGATTTTCCATCCGCCGCTGCCGGGCAAGCTGGTGCCGACCCTGTTCATCCTCATCGCGCCGCCGGCGGTCGGCTTCATCGCCTACCTCAAGCTGACCGGCGAGCTCGACGCGTTCGCCCGGGTGCTCTACTACGCGGGCCTGTTCCTGACGCTGATGCTGTTCAGCCAGCTTGGCCGCTTCGCGCGCCTGAAGTTCTTCCTTTCCTGGTGGGCCTACTCCTTCCCCCTGGCGGCGATCACCATCGCCACCCTGGTGATGTCCGAGCGGCTCGGCGGCGACGGCTGGAGGCTGCTCGCAACCCTGATGCTGGGCGTTTTGAGCGTCGTTATCGCCCTGCTGGTGGCGCGTACCGGCCTGGCGATCGCTCGCCGCGAGATCTGTGTCGAGGAGGCCTGAAGGCCCGGCCCCAGCATTTTTCAAACCGGAGTCATATTCGATGAAGCAAAGCACGTTGCAGGAGAAATACCCCATCTACACTTTGGAACTGGAGAAGAGTGAAACGACCTTCGCCGGCGTCGACGCCATTCTCGACTGCCTGAAGGCACAGATCGACGCCCACCCGGTCGCCACCTTCATCGCGACCTTCGACCACTACGCCCACACCCAGGGCCTGGCCGAGGGTGAAATCGCCCCGGAGATCCTCGACGCCAAGCTGATCGTCTTCTGCTTCGGCAGCAAGCTGCCGGCCCCCGGGGTGATGGCGGTGCGGCCGCGTTCCATCGGTGTCACCGAGCTCGCCGACCGCTTTGTCATCAACTTCCTCGAGGCCCCCATGCCCCTGGCCAACGACGCCATGGAAAGTTGGGCCAAGTCCCTACGCAACCGCTGATTTCGGAGAGCGCCACATGAAAATCGCAGTGACCAGCCAGAACTTCCGCACCATCACCGGCCACGGCGGCAAGGCACGCCGCTTCCTGGTCTATACGCCCGACGCCACGGGTGCGCTGCACGAGGTGGAACGCATCGACCTGCCGAAGGAGATGTCCTTTCACGAGTTTCACGGCGAGGGGCCCCACCCGGTCGACGGCGTTGACGTATTGATCACCGGCAGCTGCGGCCACGGTTTCGCCCAGCGCCTGTCCGGGCGCGGCGTGTGCGTAATGGTGACCGGCGAGACCGACCCGCTGGCGGCGGCGCGTGCCGTCCTGGAGGGGCGGCCGTTGCCGGCACCCGCGCCGCACGAACACCACCACCACCACTGAGCCGCACGCCAATAAAAAGAGACGCGATGCCCGAACGGGCATCGCCAAACGCCGGCATCCCTGCCGAGAGCGGCAGTGGGTGTTTCCGCCTGTCGCGTGGATGACGGTCGGCGGCGTGCACCCGGCAGCGCCGCCGGCTTCGGCTGCCCACGCCCATCGTGACGATAACGGCTTACGGGGAGGGCGCAGGAGGCCTTAAGGGCTCGCCGCCTCCAGCTCCCGCTCGCCCACGCCCGAGGTGTACACGTGGTGGTAGCGTCCGCGGCGGGCGAGCAGCTCGTCGTGGCTGCCGGATTCCACCGCGCGGCCCGCGTCCAGTACCAGGATGCCGTCGAAGGTCTCCAGCCCCTCCAGGCGATGGGTGATGACCAGCAGGCTCTGACCCCGCTCCCGCACATGGGCGAGGAGGTTGTTCATGAGGTGGGAGGCGGTGTCCGGGTCGAGCCCTTCTGTGGGTTCGTCGAGAATCAGCGCGGGGGCATCCTTGAGCAGGGCGCGGGCCACCGCCAGGCGGCGTGCCTGTCCTCCGGAGAGGCGCACGCCCGTTTCGCCGGTCACGGTGTCGTATGCGGCGGGCTGTTCGCTGATGAAGCCGTGGATCATGGCCGTGCGGCATGCGGCCTCGATCTCCTCCTGCTGCGCGTCGGGTCGTGCCAGCAGCAGGTTGTCGCGGATCGTCGCGTTGAACATGTGGACCTGCTGCGCGGCGACGGCGATGTTTCGGCGCAGCTCCTCGCCGCCGTATTGTGCGAGCTCGGCCTCGCCGAGGCGCAGGCGTCCGTCGTTTGGTGCGAGGAAGCGCAGCAACAGCTTGGCCAGGGTACTCTTGCCCGAGCCGCTCGCGCCGACCACCGCCCAGCATTGCCCCGCTTCCCATTGCAGGTCGATGCCCTGCAGCGCATGCCGCGCGGCACCGGGATAGCGGAAGCCCACCTTGTCCAGCTGGAAGCGCATTGCGGCGGGCGGCGACAGCGGCCGGTCGGGTTCGGTCACGGATGCCGGGGTGTCCGCCAGGCTGAAGATGCGCCGGGCGGCGGCCAGGGATTCGCCCAGGGTCTGGAAGGCCAGCGGCAGCGGCAGCACCGCCTCGAAGCTGGCGAGGGCGAACAGGGCGAGCATGGTGAGGTCCGCCGGTGCCAGCGTGTGTGTGGCCACCATCGGCGTGGCCAGTAGCACCATAAGCCACATCGCCAGGTTGGCGCACAGACCGGTGGTCGCCTGGGAGGTGCCGTGCAGCCGGCTCATGCTGCGCTGGGCGGCCGCCAGTTCGCCGGAAACGCCCTGAAGGCGCCCGGCATGCCGCTCCGCGGCACCGTACACCAGCAGTTCCCCCATCCCCTGCAGGTCGTTGACCAGGCCCGCGCGCATGCGCGCGGCGCTCTCCACCAAGCGGCGGCTGTGGCGTCGGCCGAGGCGGTGCATCAGCCACGGCACCACGGCGCCCGCGATCACCAGCAGCATCCCTTCCGCCAGGGCCAGGGACGAGGCGTAGAGCGCGAGCACGGCGATGAAGAGCGCCACGGCCAGCACGGCGACGACCGTCGGTACCAACAGACGCAGGTAGACCTTGTCGAGGGTGTCGATGTCCGCGCGGATGCGGCTCAGCAGGTCGCCGCTCCGGTAGGGCTCCAGGCCGCCCGGGGCCAGCGGCTCAAGCTGCAGATAAAACCATGTCCGCAGTTCCGCCAGTATGTGGAAGGTCGCTTCGTGGGTCACCAGCCGCTCGGCGTAGCGGCCGGCGGTGCGCACGATGGCCATGCCGCGGATCATGGCGGCGGGAGTGAAGTAGTTCATGCTCACGCCGCTGGTGCCGGCAATGGCCATGGCGGTGATGAACCATCCGGAGATCGCCATCAGGCCGACGTTCGCGAGCGTGGTCACGAAGGAGAGCAGAATGCCGAGTGCGAGCCACCCGCGGTAGCGCCTGAACAGCCCCAGCAGTCGCCGCAGGTCGCTCACCTGGCGGCCTCCCCGGCGTGGACCAGGCGGCGGTAGTCGGCGGATCCCTCCAGCAGCGACTCGTGGCCGCCGCTCGCCGCCACGCTGCCGTGCTTGAGCAGGACGATGCAATCGGCGTCGCGCACGGTATGCAGGCGGTGGGCGATCATGACCACGGTTCTGCCCTGGGCCAGGGCGCGCAGCCCCTGGTGCACCCGTTCCTCGTTTTCCCGGTCCAGGTTGGCTCCGGCCTCGTCCAGGATCACCAGGGGCGCATCCTTCATGAAGGCACGGGCCAAGGCGATGCGCTGTACCTGGCCGCCGGAGAGGCCGTGGCCCGTCTCGCCGATGGGCGTGGCGTAGGCCTCGGGCAAGGCGGTGATGAAGCCGTCGGCCTGGGCCCGGCGGGCCGCGCCGCGGATGGCCTCGGGGTCGGGATCGGCGAGGCCGAGGGCGATGTTGTCGGCGACGCTGCCGGGAAACAGGTGCGGCTGCTGCGGCAGCCAGGCCAGTTGCCGCCGCCACGCCGCCGGATCGATCTCCTGCAGCGGGGTGGAACCGACCAGGATGCGCCCCGATTCCGGCTGCAGGAAGCCCATCAGCAGGTTGATCAGGGTGGTCTTGCCCATGCCGCTGGCGCCCACCAGGGCCAGGGTCTTGCCGGGCGGGATCACCAGGTCGAGGTCGCGCACCCCCTGGCGGCCGTCGGGGTAGCGGTAGCTCACCCCCTCGAAGCGGATTTCGCTATGGCTCAGATCGGGCACCGCCTGGGTGCCGCCGGCCGCCGGCGGCGCCGTGTTGAGAATGTCGACGATCCGCTCGGCGGCGCCGATCGCCTCCATGCGGGCATGGTACTGGGTGCCCATGTTGCGCAGGGGCAGGTAGAACTCGGGCGCCAGCAGCAGCACGAAGAAGCCGTGCAGGACCGTCATGTCACCCCACAACAGGCGGAAGCCGACGAGGACCGCCACCACGGCGATGCTGACGGTGGCGAAGAACTCCAGGGCGAACGACGAGAGGAAGGCGATACGCAGCACCGACATGGTCTGCTGCCGGTACTGGTCGGAGATGGAGGCGACCATCTGCGCCTCGCGCCGGCTGGCGTTGAACAGCTTGAGGGTGGTCAGGCCCTGGATCATGTCCAGGAAGTGGGCGCTCATCCACGCCAGCTGCCGCCACTGGCGCTGGTTGCGCCGCTCCGCGCCCTTGCCGATCAGGATCATGAACAGGGGGATCAACGGCGCAGTGATGATCATCACCAGGCCCGAGATCCAGTCGTTGGCGAACACGAACACCAGGAGCGCCAGGGGGACCAGGGCCGCCAGCGACATCGCCGGCAGGTAGCGTGCGTAGTAGGCCTCCAGGGCCTCCACGCCGTCGCTCAGGGCATTCACCACATCCCCGCTGCGCTCACCGCTCAGCCAGGCCGGACCGAGGCGCTGGACGTGTCGGTAGAGCAGGTCGCGCAGCCCCAGCTTGACCCGCACCGCGGCCTCGAAGGCGGCGCGTTCGGAGGCCCAGGCCAGAATCGCGCGCACGGCGAAGATGCCCAGCATCGCCCCCAGCAACGGCATGATGCCGTCGAGACCGGCGTGTTGGAAGACGACGGCATCCACTGCACGTGCCAGCAGCCAGGCCTGCAGCAACAGCAGCAGACCGGCACCGAGGCCGATCGCCACCGCCGCGCGCAGCCAGCCCCCGGCATGCAGGCGCCACTGCCTCAGGGCGGTGCGGATCGTGTCGTCGGATTTATCCGGCATCTCTGGCTCGGGGAAGGGACGCCAGGCGAGTGTTGCGCAGCGGCGTCAAAAATGCCAACGCCGCCCCGTGCGCTGGTTTGCAGCGGGGCGGCGATGGCGGCAGGCAGTTGCTTTGGTGATTACTCTTTGCGCCGTTTCTCTTCCAGCTGGGTGTCCATCAGGGCACCGCCGGCGGCCGAGATCAGCACGATCATCACGGTCCCCAGGAGCCAGGCGAAGTACCAGGGGCCGTAGTCGCCCAGGATGATGCCGAGGAAGATCAGCACCAGGGCAATGATAATGAAGATGAGTATCGTCATGGTCTGCTATTCCTCAGTAAGCGTGATCGTCGGCTTCGATCTCGTTGGCCTTCACCTTGCCCCGCATGACCCAGAATGCCCAGCTGGTATAGGTCAGGATCAGCGGTACGAAGACCACGGCCCAGCCGGTCATCCAGATCAGGGTCAGCTTGCTGGACGAGGCGTTCCAGACCGTCAGGCTCTGGGACGGTTCCGTGACCGACGGCATCATGAACGGGAACATCGCGGCGCCCACGGTGCCCAGGATGCCGATCCAGCCGAGCGCCCCCAGCCACCAAGCGAAGTGCGACTTGCCGGCGCGGCCCACCAGGGTGCCCAGCGCCACGCTCACGTAGGTGAGCAGCGGCAACACCCACAGCACAGGGTGCGCCTTGAAGTTCGCCAACCAGGCGCCGCTGGCCATGGTCACGGTCACGTTGGGGTCGAGCGGGTTGGCGTCGGCGCCCGGAACGGCGTTGGCGATGGAAAAGCCCTTCATGTTGGCCACCCAAATGCCGCAGATGGTGAACAGCGCCAGGGCGACCGGTCCGGCCATGAGGAGCAGCTTGCGGCTGCGTTCGTAGAGCGCATCCTCGGAGCGGTTCATCAGCATGGCCGCGCCCATGAACGCCGCCATGGATACCGACAGCAGGCCGGCCAGGATGGCAAACGGGTTGAACAGCCAGATGAAGCTCCCGGTGTAGACCGAGATCATGTTCCACTCGTAGTGGAACGGGAAGCCCTGCAGGGCGTTGCCCATGGCGGCACCGAACACCAGCATCGGCACGAAGCTGCCGGCGAAGAGCGCCCAGTCCCAGGCGTTGCGCCAGGTCGTGGACGGCATCTTGCTGCGATATTCGAACCCGACCGGGCGGATGATCATGGTCCACAGCAGGAGCAGCATCACCACGTACAGGCCGGAAAAGGCCGTGGCGTAGATCAGCGGCCAGGCGGCAAAGATGGCGCCGCCACCGAGGATGAACCACACCTGGTTGCCGTCCCAGTGGGGGCCGATGATGTTCAGCGCGACGCGCCGTTCGGTATCGGTCCGGCCGACGTAGCGCAGGCCGATGCCCACGCCCATGTCCATGCCCACCATGATCGCCAGGCCCATGAGCAGGACGCCCAGCAGCAGCCACCAGAGCACCTTGAAGATGACATAGATTTCCATCGACTTACTCCTCCGGCTTCATGACGGGATGGGCGAAGGCAGGATGGCCACCGCCGCCGCCTCCGGTGGTTGCCGGCGCGTGGTCGTCAGGTCCCTGCCGGACGGACCTGGTCATGAGAAACATCTCGATGACGATGAAGGTCAGGTAGATCAGGGTGAAGCCGACCAGGGAGAAGATCATGTAGCCCTCGCTGTGGGTGGAGGCCGAAATCCACGTCGGCAGCGTTTCGTACACGGACCATGGCTGGCGCCCGACCTCGGCCGTCACCCAGCCGAGTTCGCAGGCGATGAACGGTACCGGAATCATCCACGGCGAGATCTTCAGCAGGAAGCGGTTCCCGGTGCAGTTGTTGCGCAGGGAGTAGACCGCCATGGCGACGAAGTAGAAGAGCATCAGGAAGCCGAGCGCGATCATGATGCGGAAGGCCCAGAACACCAGCCACACGGGCGGGATGGCGTCCTTCGCCGCCTGCTGGATCTGCGCCGGGGTCGCCTTGCTCAGGTCGGGCGCGTAGCGCATCAGCAGCATGGCGTAGCCGAGGTCCTTCTCGTGGGCCTTGACGGTCGCCAGGGCCTGCTTGTCGGAGGGATTCTCCTGGTAGCGCTTCAGGGCCAGCAGGCCGGGGATGCCGTTCCGGATGCGTTGCGCGGCCTCCTTTTCCAGCTCCTTGATGCCCGGCAGTTCCTTGTCCAGCGTATGGGTGATGAGGATGCCGGCAAGTGCGGGTATCTCGATCGTGGGTCCCACGTTCTCCTGTTTGTCGCTACTCGGGAACGCGATCAGCTTGAGGGGCGCCGGCGCCGGCTCGGTCTTCCACATGCCCTCCATCGCGGCGAGCTTGGTGGGCTGGGAAGTGCCGGCGACGAAGCCCAGCGCATCACCGAGGGTGATGACGCCGATCACCGAGAAGACGCCGAACAGCACGCCGATGCGTAGCGAGCGGCGCGCCATCTCCTCGTGCCGACGCCGGGCCAGATACCAGGCGCTTATCGCCACCACGAAGATCGCGCCGGTGACGTAGCCGGCGATGGAGGTGTGCACGAACTTGGCCTGGGCGTCATGGCTGAAGATCAGGTCGAAGAAGCTGGTCAGTTCCATGCGCTGGGTGAGCGGATTGAAGGCGGCGCCTTCGGGAGACTGCATGAAGCCGTTGGCGACCAGGATCCACAGGGCCGAGAGGTTCGAGCCCAGGGCGACCAAATAGGTCACCGCCAGGTGGCTGCCCTTGCTCAGGCGCTCCCAGCCGAACAGCATGAGGCCGACGAAGGTGGACTCCATGAAGAAGGCCATCAGGCCCTCGACGGCGAGGGGGGCACCAAAGATGTCGCCCACGTAGTGGGAGTAGTACGACCAGTTGGTGCCGAACTCGAACTCCATGGTGAGGCCGGTGGCGACGCCCAGGGCGAAGTTGATCGCGAACAACTTGCCCCAGAAGCGGGTCATGTCCCTGTAGATCGTCTTGCCGGTCGTGACATAGACCGTTTCCATCGCCGCCAGGATGAAGCTCAAACCGAGCGTCAGTGGCACGAACAGGAAATGGTAAAGCGCGGTGGCTGCGAACTGCCAACGTGACAGCTCCACCACTGTATCACTGGGTACGATCATGAAGAGTCTCCCGTACGTCGAAAGATGATTGGGGGCTTGGCAATGGTTCTTCTTGTGCTGCGGCGCAGGTGTTCGGACCGCGGTGGTTGCGCTCGGTCAGGGAATCGCAACACCCGAACAGGGACTGTGACGCGTGGGGTGATTCCACTTGTGTAGACAACTGGACATCAAATCGCAAGAGCTGTGCCATGTTACCCACGCAAAGGATAAGAAATTGATAATAGACGGATATTCGATTGTTACCCGGCGCGATGGCACTGCCTCATGGCCGTGACCCTGCGTCATTTCACGCCAGATGTGGCATAGTCCGCATGTAAACTGTCAAAGGTGACAAACTGCCATGCCCCCCTTCGAACCGACCACCGAGCTGGTTTCGATGCTGGAGAGCTACGACGACCCTGCTGTATTGCTGTCCACCGATTACCGCATCCTCGCTGCGAACGCCCGCTACCGGGAAACCTTCGGTCTGACCGCGGGCCGCCGGTGCTACGAGGTTTCGCATCACTACACTCTTCCCTGCGACCAGGCCGGCGAGAGCTGCCCCCTCAAACAGGCCCTGGAGAGCGGACAGCGTCAGCGGGCGTTCCACCTTCATCACACCCCCCAGGGCGACGAGCACACAGACGTCGAAATCCATCCCCTGCGGGACGCCGACGGGCGGATCAGCGGTGTGCTCGAGGTGATGCGCAGCAGCCACCTGGCCAGTCCCGATCCCAAGGCCAGCGGCCTGGTGGGGCGGGCGGCCAGTTTCAGCCGGGCCCTGGAGCTGGTGCAGCGCGTTGCGCCCAGCGAGGCCGCCGTGCTGCTGCTCGGAGAGTCGGGTACCGGCAAGGAGCTGATTGCCCAGGCGGTCCACGACGCCAGTCCGCGGGCCAAGGGGCCGTTCGTGCCGGTGGAGTGCTCGGGCCTCACCGAGGCCCTGTTCGAAAGTGAGCTGTTCGGCCACGAGAAGGGTGCCTTTACCGGCGCCCAGGCGCAGAAGATCGGCCTGGTGGAGGCGGCCAGCGGGGGTACCCTGTTTCTCGACGAGGTAGGCGACATCCCTCTGACCCTGCAGGTGAAGCTGCTGCGGTTGCTGGAGACCGGCACCTACCGCCGGGTCGGTGGCATCGAGCCGCACAAGGCGGATTTCCGCCTGGTCTGCGCCACCCACCGCAACCTCAAGCAGATGGTGGAGGCCGGCGCCTTTCGCCAGGACCTCTACTACCGTGTCAACACCTTCCCCATCGAGCTGCCATCGCTGCGCGAGCGGATGGAGGATCTGCCCCTGCTGGCACGGGCGCTGCTGCAGCGGGTCGCCGAGGGGCGCAAGCTGGCGCTGGCCCCGGAGACCCTGGAGTTGCTGCGCGGCTACCGTTTCCCCGGCAACATTCGTGAACTGCGCAACCTCCTGGAGCGCGCCTCCCTCCTTACCGACGGCGAGCTGATCCTTCCCGAGCACCTCCCGGAGGAGTGTCGCGGCGGCGTCGACAGCGGCCACGTGC
This sequence comes from uncultured Gammaproteobacteria bacterium, assembly GCA_964567315.1. Lineage (GTDB taxonomy): Bacteria > Pseudomonadota > Gammaproteobacteria > CAZMMH01 > CAZMMH01 > CAZMMH01. Next base: position 629 of record CAZMMH010000062.1, on the reverse strand, counting down.
AGGGGCAGCTGCCGCCCGACATCGTGTCCCTGGCGGAGATGGAGGGGCGCTACCTGCGTTGGGCCCTGGCCCGTTTCCGCGGCGACAAGCGGGGCCTGGCCGAGCGTCTCGGGGTCAGCGAGAGGACCCTCTACCGCAAGCTGCAGGGGCTGAAACAGCCCTGAGCCGCGGCCGGGTTAGAATCGGGGCCCGATTCCCGCCAGCGGAGCTTTACCACCCCATGAAACGCCGCCTCCTGCTTGCCGTCTCCGGCCACGGCTTCGGTCACCTGGCCCAGTGCGCGCCGGTGATCGACGCGGTGCGTGTGCGCAGGCCCGACCTGGAGCTGACGGTGCGCACGCGCCTGCCGGCGGAGGTGGTGGCGCGGCGCATCGGCGGGCCGTTCACCCTGCAGCCGGCCGAGGACGACTTTGGCATGGTCATGCATGACGCCATGCGGGCCGACGTGCCGGCCAGCCTGGAGCGCTACCGCGAATTCCACCGCGATTGGCCGGCGCGGGTGGCGCGGACCGCCGCTGAGCTGGCGAGCGCGGCGCCCGATCTGGTGCTCGCCGATGTGCCGTATCTCGCCCTCGCCGCCGCGGCCAGGGCCGACATCCCGGCCCTGGCCATGTGCTCCCTCAACTGGC
>CAZMMH010000061.1:1930-10175 GCA_964567315.1 uncultured Gammaproteobacteria bacterium | reverse complement strand
CTCAAGGCGTTTCGTGATGCGGCGGCCTGGGGGACGATGAACTCGGTCGTGCCGGTTGCCGTGAGGAGCAGCGCACTGCAGGAACTGTCGCCACCCTTCAATAAACAGGCCGCTCACCCGAGCACTTGCCCAACCATTTCCGCCCTGTAACCGCTTGAGTGATCACAGTTTACGTAGCAGGCAACACGCCCACTGCGAAAAAGGTCCCAGGTTCCAAGCAGATGGCGCAATAGGGCCGGAATGGGAAGGGCGCCAGGTACGAGAACTGGCTATGTGTGGAAGGGGGGAGTTTGTGCTCGACACGACGCCCCGATGAGATAGACGTCTTAGCGTCTAAGATTATGTCTATGCGCTTAAGCGTCTAGATTTGATTTTAGACGGCCAGGCGTATAAACTCACTATTATACGGTTTGGCGTATAAGAAGCGAGAGACACGATGCTTGTGACGTCACCCAAGGCCCTTGCGGCCCGCTGCATCGACCAGCGCAAACAGCTCAAACAGTCGCAGACCGACGTGGGCGACGACGCGGCGATACGTCAGGGTACGGTATCGGCGTTTGAGCGCCATCCCGAGAAGACGAAGCTGGAGACACTGTTCCGCATCCTCTCCTCACTGGAACTGGAGCTGCACATAGTGCCCAAGGGTGAAGACCCGGGGTCGCAGGGAAAGGGAGGGGGGACTGACTCGTGGTAGCCGGGCCACGCGCACTCGATGTGCGCATGAACGGCGTGTTGGTGGGCCGCCTGGCGATGGAGCGCACGGGTGCGCTTTCATTCATATACGACCCCGACTGGCTGGCTCGGCCGGAATCACGGCCCATCTCCCTCTCCATGCCATTGACCCGTCAACCCTACGCGGGGGAGATCGCGTACAACTACTTCGACAACCTGCTGCCGGACAACCGCCAGATCCGGGAGCGGATTCAGGCCCGCTTCGGGGCCGCCACCTCCCACCCCTTCGATCTGTTAAGTGCCGCAGGCCGGGATTGCGTGGGGGCGATCCAGCTCACGCCCTCAGGAACGTCACCGGGCGAGGTCCGGCAGATCGTCGGGCAGCCCATGTCGGAGGCTCACATTGCACATCTGCTGGGCAACTACCAATCGGCCCCGCTGGGCATGGAGCGGGGCGAGGACGATGAGGACGACTTTCGCATCTCGTTGGCCGGGGCACAGGAGAAAACCGCCCTGCTGTGGCATGAGGGGCAGTGGCAGCGCCCGGTCGGAGCAACGCCGACCACCCACATTTTCAAACTTCCCATCGGCCGAATCGAGGACCGAGGGATCGACCTGCGCGACAGTTGCGAAAACGAGTGGCTGTGCCTGCGCATTGCCAAGGCGTTTGGGTTCGAGGTATGCGAAGCCGATATCGCGACCTTTGACGGCGTGAAGGCGTTGGTGGTCAAGCGGTTTGACCGCCGCCACAACCCCGACGGCTGGATCATGCGCCTTCCGCAGGAAGATATGTGCCAGGTCATGGGGGTATCGCCCGCCCGCAAGTATGAAAAGGACGGGGGGCCGGGAATCGTCGCCATCATGGATCAGTTGCGGGGGTCCGAAGTACAGCGGCAGGACCGTGAGACCTTCTTCAAATCGCAGATCCTGTTCTGGCTGCTCGCCGCCATCGATGGGCATGCCAAGAACTTCAGCGTCTTTATCCAGGCGGGAGGGCGGTTCCGCCTGACCCCTCTCTACGATGTCATGACGGCGTTCCCCCTCACCGCCGCGCGGAATCTGGAAACACGGAAGCTCAAGATGGCTATGGCGCTGATCGGGAAGAATCGCCACTACGGCTGGAGCGAGATCCAGCTGCGCCATTTCGACAGCACAGCCAGGGCGGCGGGGTTTCCAGCCAAGCGGGCAGCGGAGCTACTGGCGGAGATGCTAGACAGGGTCGACGAGGCGATCGCCATTGTCGAGGGGGACTTGCCGGCAGGGTTCCCGGAACACGTGGCTGCGCCAACGTTCCAGGGAATGCAGGAGTTGCGGCGGAAATACAGCTAGCGCTCGGACTTCCGCCAGCGCAAATGTGCCCATCGTGCGTTGCATCTGCCCGGAGCTCCGAAACCAGCCGCGTTTCTAATCGGCTCCCATGCAACTTATTTTGTGCGATTTTATTTTCTATTCAATCAATGGCTTGCTTGGTTCTTAGACCAAACAGCCCCGATTGCGCCAGCTCAATTGCTAGCCGCTACAACCGGTGATTTTGGCCTCCGGAGGCGTTCCGCCGTCTGGCGCCGCACTTGGGGCGGGGTGTTGGCGCGACACCCTGGGTGCCACTGGCAACCAGCGCGCAGGAATCGCGCGCACGTCTGGTCGCCCGGGCCGTACAACTGGCGGCCCGCTGCACGCCGCGGGAATCCGACTGCTTCCCGCAGGCGGTCGCCGCCCGCGTGCTGCCGGGTCTCTACGGCGTGCCCGATGCCCTCCACTTCGGCGTAATGCGCGATCCGGATAGCACCGAGATGGCCGCACATGCCTGGGTCGCCGCCGGCCGCGTGCGCGTGACGGGTGGCACCAGTTTCGGCCATTTCACCGTTGTCGGCTGCTTCGCCGCGTCGCAGCTGGTGCACGAGGCCACGGCGCGAGCCCGCTTGGCGCGTTCCTCCGCCTGTTGCGCCAGGCCCCCTCCGGGCGTCTGCCGCTGCTGCTGGTGTTGATGGTATTGGGTAGTCTCAGTGAGGGCTTGGGCATCCTGCTGCTGGCACCCCTGCTCGAATTCCTGCAGGGCCGCAGCGGCACGGGAAGCGGCCTGGACATGGAAAATGAGACCAGGGTGCGGGAGGCGATCGAGGGCCTGCACGGCGATCTCACCGTGGTAATCATCCGCCACCGCCTGCCAACGTTGCAACACGCGGACCAGGTGGTAGTGCGCAATTGGCCATGACGGCGCGCTACTTCGATCTCCCGGCCGCGGCATGCCCCGAAGACCACGCAGCCGACCGGGAACGGCTTGAGGCCATGGTCACCACCGCCAGCCGCCTGACCCTGCGCGGGCTGGAGCGGCGCGGCGATTCGCGCCTGGCCGGAGAGGTGCGCGGCCAGATGAATCTTCTTGCCCGCCTGCGGGTCTATATGAAACGACCGTTGCCGACCAAGGGGCGCATCGCCGCGACCTACGCGGTGGCCGAAGACTCGCTGCAGGTCTACCTATGGTATCCGGTCAAGTGGTGGCACCTGGCCACCGTGCGCCTGCCCGAATATCTGCGCCACCGGCGCGACGGCCAAGCCGACGACGAGATCCACGCCGTTGGCCAACTGGAGCGCTGGCTGCGGGAAGAGGGCTGACGGAATTGGCGCGTTTCAGAAATAAGTCATAACCGTGGGGTAGTGTGACGCCATGCATGTCGCCGACAGCACCATGTTTTACACCGCCGACAGCGGCGGTGTACGCACCTATCTCAACGCCAAGCGGGCCCAGTTCGCCGCGCGGCCCGGTATTCGCCACAGCCTGGTGGTGCCGGCGGCCCGCACCGGCCACGACGGCGACCTGATCCACGTCGCGGCGCCGCCGCTGCCCTTCGGCCAGGGTTACCGCTTTCCCCTCGACCGGCGCGCCTGGGCCGATGCCCTGGTCGAACTCAGCCCCGACCTGATCGAGGCCGGCGACCCCTACCGGGCCGCCTGGTCGGCCCTCGACGCCGGGCGCCGGCTGGGAATTCCGGTACTGGCCTTCTGCCATTCGGACCTGCCGCGGCTGCTGGCCACCCGCTTCGGCCGTCTCAGCGCGCGCGCTGCCGAGGCCTACGTGGCGCGCCTCTACCGCCGCTTCGACCGGGTGCTGGCTCCCAGCCGGGTGATGGCGGACAAGCTGCTGCGGCTCGGCGTCGGCAACGTGCACGTGCAACCGCTGGGGGTCGACCTCGACCGCTTCCATCCGCGTCATCGCGACCCTGCCTTCCGCGAAGAGCTGGGGCTGACCGACAACACCCGCCTGCTGGTCTTCGCCGGCCGCGGCGCGCGGGAGAAGAACCTGCCCGACCTGCTCGCCGCGGTACAGCGGCTCGGCCCACGCTACCACCTGTTGCTGATCGGCCCCGACATGCCCAGCCGCCTGCCGGACAACGCCTCGACCCTTTGCGGCTACCGGCCGCCGCTGGCGGTGGCGCGGGCCCTGGCCAGCAGCGACGCCCTGGTGCATGCCGGCGACCAGGAGACCTTCGGTCTGGTGGTACTGGAAGCGATGGCCAGCGGCCTGCCGGTGGTCGGCGTGCAGGCAGGCGCCGTGGCCGAGCTGGTGGGGGTCGGCTGCGGTCTGCTTGCCGAGCCGAGAAATCCGCAGCAGTTCGCCGAACGGGTGGCGGAGCTGTTTGCCAACGACGCCGGTGCCATGGGCCGCCACGCGCGTCACGTGGCGGAGCGGCACTACAGCTGGTCGCGGGTGGTCGACGGCCTGCTGGAACACTACGCCGACCTGCTCGGCGCCCCACCACGGCGGGCCGCCGCCAATGGCTGAAACGGTACCGGCAAAGAGCCTGCTGGTGGTGCTGCACGACGTGGCACCGCAGAGCTGGCCCCGCTACGCCCCCTTCATCGCCGAACTCGAACGCCTGGGGCGGATTCCGCTGTCGCTGCTGGTGGTGCCCGACTTCCACCACCGCAGTCCCCTCGAGCACCATCCGGAGTTCGTCAGCGCCATCGAGCGCCGTCTGGCCGAGGGCGACGAGGTGCTGCTGCACGGCTATTTCCACGCCGACGACGGCCCACCGCCACGCGGGCCCAGCGACTACCTCATGCGCCGTCTCTACACCCGCGAGGGGGAATTCCAGACCGCCGACTCACTCACCGCCGGCAGTCGCCTGGCCAATGGCCTCGGCCTGTTCGACCGCCTCGGTTGGCCAGTGACGGGCTTCGTCGCCCCCGCTTGGCTGATGAGCCCGGCCACCCGCCGGGCCCTGATCCACTCGGGCCTGCGCTACACCAGCGACCGCCGCAACCTCTACCGCCTGCCGGATTTCCAGCCAGTGGCCGCTCCAGGCCTGGTCTGGAGCGCCCGCGCCGCCTGGCGGCGCGCCCTCTCCCAGGGCTGGAACCGCTGGCAGCGACGGCGCCTGCGTGAGGCGCCGGTGCTGCGGCTCGGGCTGCACCCGGTGGACCTGGAGCACCGCGCCGCGCGGCATTTCTGGCTGGAAAGCGTCGAGGCGCTGCTGCAGCAGCGGTTGCCACTGACCAAGGGCCAGTGGCTGGAGCGGCAGCCATGAAGCGGGCCTTCTGGCCGATGGCCCTTGGCATCCTGCTCGCCGCCGCGGTGCCGGCCCTGCTCGGCGGCCGCAGCCTGCTGCCGCAGCTGGCCGCCTTTCCCCCGGAGCGCCTGCTCGGCATGCTCGGGCTGATCGTGCTGGCCTGGAACCTCAACGCCGGACGGATCCGCCTGCTGCTGGCCGGCCAGCAGCTGCCACAGCGGCGCGCGCTGGGCATCCTCATGGCCACAGAGTTCGCCATCTCGGCCAGCCCCGGCGGCGCCGGCGGACCCCTCACCTACGTCGCCCTGCTGCGCCGCGAGGGGGTGCCGGGGGTGCGCGCCGCAGCGGCCTACGCCGTCGACCAGCTGATGGACATGCTGTTCTTCCTCAGCGCCCTGGCGGCGCTCGCCACCTACCTGCTGGTGCGGGCGGTGGACCTGCACACCGTGTGGCAGTTGCTGCTGCCCGGTGCCCTGCTCACCGGCGGCCTGGTCACGGCCTTCGTCCTGGCCCGCCACGAGCGGCGCCTGCTGCGCCTCGGCGGCAGCCTGCTGCACGCCCTGCGGATCCCGCCGCGGCGCCGCCTGGCCCTGGCACGCAAGGCCCTCGGCTTCCGCGCCGCCCTCGCCGAGACCCTGCGCCTGCCGCGCAGCCGGCTGTTCGCGGTCTACCTGCTCTGCTGCGGCCACTGGCTGCTGCGCTACTCGATGCTCTACCTGGCGGTGCGTGGACTGGGCGGCCAGCTCGACTGGAGCTACGCCTTCCTGGTGCAGATGCTGGCCCTGGCCGCCGGCCAGTTCACCTTCACGCCCGGGGGCGCCGGCGGCGCCGAGGTGACCGCAGGGGCCCTGCTCGGCGCGGTGCTACCGTTGGAAACGGTGGCCGCGGCGATCCTGGTCTGGCGCTTCGCCACCTATTACTGGTACCTGCTGGCCGGGGGTGCGGCCTTCGTCTGGGTGGGCGGGAGCCGCCTGTGGCGGGATGCTCCTGCAACGGCCGGAGGTGTGGCGCCGTAACGGACCCGCCGCCCAGCCGCAGGGTGGGTGGTATAGTCTGCTCGACCGCTGACCGTTGCGGGCGACGCCCGCGCCCAGCCCGAAGGACCGCACCCCATGCCGCTGCCCCGAAAAGCCGCGCTCGTCATCGCCGCGCTCGTGTTTGCGGGCGGGCTGGCGGCCTACCTGCTGCTGGGCCGCGCGGTCACCGACACCGGCCTGCACAGTGCCGGCATCATCGAGGGCCGCGAGGTCAACCTGGCCTCCCAGGTCCTCGGCCGGATCGCCCTGGTCTGCTGCCGGGAGGGCGATGGGGTGAAGGCCGGCGAGGTGGTCGTGACCCTGGACAGTGAGGACCTGGCGGCCGCCCTGGCCCAGGCCGAGGCGGAGGCACACAAGGCCGAAGTGCATCTGGCCGACGCCGAGACCCGGCTCAAGCGCGCCCAGGACCTGTTCCGGAAGACCTACGCCTCGCAGCAGGCGCTGGACGACGCCACCGCCGCCCGCAACGAGGCCGAGGCCGACCTCCAGGCGGCCCAGGCCGCGGTGGCCTACGACCGGGTCAAGCTCGAGCAGGCGATCATCCGCAGCCCGATCGACGGCACCGTGGTCTACAAGGCCTTCGCCAAGGGCGAAATGGTCAGCCCGGGCCAGACGGTGCTGACCCTGGTGGACACCGGCCACCTCTACGCCCGGGTGGATATCGACGAAACGCACATCGACGGCGTGACCCTCGGCACGCCCGCCACGGTCACCACCATCGGCGATCCCCCTCACCGATTCCGAGGCAAGGTGAGCGAAATCGGCCGCTATGCCGACTTCGCCACCCAGCGCGACGTCACCCACGGCCGCCAGGACATCCGCACCTTCCGGGTCAAGGTGGCGGTGGACGACCCGTCGGGCATCCTCAAGCCCGGCATGACGGTCGAGGTGGCGTTCCCCGCCGCGGGCCGGCCGTGAACGGCGCAGCGGTCGCGGTCGAGGGGCTGAGCAAGGGCTTTGGTGCGCTGACCGCCGTGGACGCGGTCAGCTTCCGGGTGGAGAACGGCGAGTTCTTCGGCTTCCTCGGCCCCAACGGCGCCGGCAAGACCACCCTGGTGCGCGTGCTCACCACCCTGGTGGCGCCGAGCGCCGGGCGGGCCGCGGTGGCCGGCTTCGACGTGGTCCGCGAGGCGGCCGAGGTGCGCCGCCGGATCGGCGTGATTCCCCAGGCCATGACCAGCGACCTGGACCTCACCGGCTACGAGAACATGGATATCTACGCCCGCTTCTACGGCATCCCGGCCAAGGAACGGAGGCGGCGCATCAAAGCACTGCTGGAGACCGTCGGCCTCAGCGGCCGCGGCCATGAGCTGGTGGCGACCTACTCCGGCGGCATGCGCCGGCGGCTGGAGATCGCGCGGGTGCTGGTGCACCGGCCGCAGATCCTGTTCCTCGACGAACCCACCATCGGCCTCGACCCGCAGTCGCGGCGCGCGGTGTGGGAGTTCCTGCAGCAGATCCGCCGCGAGGAAGAGATGACCGTGTTCCTCACCACCCACTACATGGAGGAGGCGGAGGCCCTGTGCGGGCGGGTGGCGATCATCGACGCGGGGCGCATCGTCACCCTGGACAGCCCGGAACGGCTGAAGCAGCAGCTGCCGGGCAACGACCTGGTCTCCCTGACCCTGGACACGGCGCCCGGCGAGGCCTTGCAGGCAGCCCTGCAGGCCCTGCCCTACGTGCACCGCCTGCACCTGGAGGGCAACGTACTCGGGGTCTACGTGGACGCCGGGGCGATGAACCTGGCGGGACTGGTGGAGGCGACCGGCGCGGCGGGCGGGCGGATCGTCTCGGCCAACGTGCACGAACAGTCCCTGGAGGACGTGTTCATCCACTACACCGGCAAGTCGATCCGCGAGGAGGAGGTGAAGAAGGTGAACTTCCTGCTGGGCGCGGGCATGCCGCGCAGGTGGAACCGGTGAGCGCCGTTTCCGAGCGACTGCTACGGCTCTCGGCAGTGATCGAGCGCGACCTGAAGAAGTTCCGCCGCAACCCGGTGATCATCGCCATGAGCCTGCTGATGCCGGT
>CAZMMH010000061.1:0-1830 GCA_964567315.1 uncultured Gammaproteobacteria bacterium | reverse complement strand
TCAACCTCTACCACAGCGTCGACTACTACCAGTCGCTGGTGCCCGGCGTGGTGATTATGGCGATCTTCCTCGGAACCCTCACCACCGGCGTATTCAACGTGGTCATGGACCGCTTTCTCGGCACCGAGGAGGCCTACCTGCTGACCCCCCTGACCAAGACCGACATCGTCGGTGGCCTGGTCATCAGCGGCCTTTCGGTCACCAGCGTGGTGGCGGTGCTGGTACTGGTGCTGGGGATGCTGATCAGCGGCATCCCCGCGCCGGCCAGCCTGGGCCAGGTGGGGGCGATCCTGGTGGTGATCGTGCTCACCACCCTGTCGCTGATCAGCCTGATGTTCGTGCTGCTCGGGCGCGCCAGCAACCCACGCATCGTCGGTGTACTGAGCGGCTTCCTCAACGTGATCCTGTTCTTCCCCAGCGGCGCGGTCTATCCCATCGCCAGCCTGCCCGGCTGGCTCAAGCAGCTCGCCTGGATCAACCCCGAGGCCTACGCGGTGGACGCCCTGAAGGCGGTGCTGTTCAAGGACGCCGGCCTGTCCCAGGTGGCCGGCGACCTGGGCTTTCTGCTGCTGTTCGCCACCGTCACCATGGCGGTCGCGATCCTACTGCTCAAGCGCAACCTGTGAAGGCGCGGGGGCGCAGCCCATGGGCCACAAACGACAAAACCCGCCGAAGCGGGTCTGGTGGTCACGGCCCAGGCGGGCGCTCAGCCCGGCACCAAACGGCGAATCTGCTTCATCAGCCGCCAGGCGTGCAGCGTGGCAAAGAAATAGGCGATGAACATAGCAATAAAGGCGCTCAACATCACGCCCGCAGGTACGCCATTGTGCTCGGCCGCCACGCCGATGCCGGCGAGCAGCACCGCCGCCAGAGTCAGAAGGCGCGTCACCCCCCGGTGGGATACGCCGGCCAGCAGGAGTATGTGATGCAGATGCTCGCGGTCGGGAGCAAACGGCGAACGACCACGAAGAATCCGCCGGAACATGATCGCCACGGTGTCGAGCACCGGCAAAGCGAAGATCCACAGGGTGGTGACCGGCTGCAGCACGCGGTCCGGCCCCTGGCAGAGGGCGATGATATGCCAAATGAGCATGAGGCCCAGGAACATGCTTCCCGCATCGCCCATGAACACGCTCGCGGCACCGCGCCAGCCCCAACGTGCATTGAGCAGCCAGAAGCCGAACACCGCACCACCGAAAACACTCAAGGCAATCGCTTCGTGGACGCGCCCGGCAGCCGCCGCAAGCAGCGCCAGCGCAGCCACCGGCACCAGGACCAGGCTCGAAGCAAGGCCGTCGACTCCATCGGACATGTTGAGGGCATTGATCACGCCCACGGCCGCCAACAGGGTGAACGGCACCGCGAAGACGCCGAGCATGACAACGCCTTCCGAGCCGAAGCTGCCGATGTCCTCGGCCACCACTCGGCCGCCGAACATCATCAGGGCTGTCGCCGCGATCTGGGCGGCGAAACGCCACTTGTAGGAAATGCCTTGGCGGTCGTCAATGAAACCGACGGCGAGCAGTAGCAGCCCGCCGGCTGCCAACGCGGGAAAGCCCAGGGGAATCGGCTCGGCAACGAGATAGATACCGAGAATGGCCAGGCCCATGGCCAATCCGCCGACCACTGGAACCTCGCCATCGTGAAGTTTATGCCCGCCTGCCCGGTCCAACAGCCCGACCACGGGTGCGAGCCGCGACAACAACAATACCAGGGTGATCGAGACTGCGACCGAAGCAATGAAGTAACTGAGCATGCTCATTTCTGCCATTGTCCGCGCCCGGGGCCGCCAGCCGAAATAGAAACGACTTGACGCCTCAGCGTGTTCCG
>CAZMMH010000060.1:0-10203 GCA_964567315.1 uncultured Gammaproteobacteria bacterium | reverse complement strand
CCTTGGCCAGTTGGATGGCCACGTGGCCGACACCGCCGGCGCCGGCGTGGATCAGCACCTTCTGCCCGGGCTGGATGCGGGCGCGGTCGTGCAGCGCCTCCCAGGCGGTGATCAGCACCAGCGGCGCGGCGCCCGCGCTGGCGAAATCGAGGGAGGCGGGCTTGGCCGCGGCGTAGCGGGCATCGAGCAGGGCGTATTCGGCGTAGTTGCCCACCGGGCCGCCGAGCCCGCCGTGACAGAAGTAGACCGCGTCGCCCGGGCGGAAGCGCTCCACCGCCAGCCCCGCGGCCTCCACCGTACCGGCACCGTCGCAGCCGAGCACGCTGGGCGACTGGTGGATGTAGGTGCCGCGGCTGCGCAGCTTGGTGTCCACCGGGTTGACGCCGGCGGCATGCAGGCGGACCAGGATCTGCTCGGGGCGGGTGATGGCGGGCTTGGCGAGTTCACCGGGGACCAGGACCTCGGGGCCTCCGGTCTCCTGCATCAGGACGGCCTTCATGCTGCTCCTTATCAAGTGCGCGCTGGGGTGGCGCCCAGCATACACAAAGCGGGGTCCGCTGGCCTAACATGGGCGGCACCGAATCGAAGGGGGAACCCATGGGTACCGAGATCGAACGTAAGTTTCTGGTGAAGGGGGAGGGCTGGCGGGCCGCGCTGCGGCGCAGCGTCGACTACCGCCAGGGGTACATGAGCGAGGGCGACAACGCCTCGGTGCGGGTGCGCATCTCCGACCGCGACGCCTTTCTCAACATCAAGAGCGCGACGCTGGGCATCCACCGCCTCGAGTTCGAATATCCGATCCCGCGCGAGGATGCCGAGGCCATGCTGGACAACATCTGCCGCCGGCCCCTGATCGAGAAGACCCGTCACTACGTCGAACACGCCGGCCACACCTGGGAGGTCGACGTGTTCAAGGGTGACAACGAGGGGCTGGTGGTGGCGGAGTTGGAGCTGGCATCGGAGGACGAACCCTTCGAGCGGCCCGACTGGCTCGGCGAGGAGGTTTCCCACGAGCCGCGTTACTACAACGTCTGCCTCGTGCAGCACCCCTACAAGGAGTGGTAGGCGGACGCCCGGCACGGCTCTGGCGCCGGCTGCTGCCGGCGCTGGCGCTGCTGCTCGCCGGCTGCGCCCAGCCCGATCCCGCGGTCCTGCGTTTCGCCCTGGCCAGCGCACCCTTGAGCCTCGATCCGCGCTATGCGACCGATGCCGCCGCCGAGCGCATCGACCGCCTGCTCTACGCCCGGCTCAGCGACTTTGACGCCGCCAGCCGGCCGGTGCCGGCGCTGGCGCGCTGGCAGCGCCTCGCTCCGACCCGTTACCGCTTTTTCCTGCGTCCCGACCGCGCGCCCTTCAGCGACGGCAGCCGGCTTACCGCCCGCGACGTCAAGGCCACCTACGACTACGTGCTCGATCCGGCCCACGCCTCGCCGCTGCGTAGCGCCATCGCGCAAATTGCGGCGATCCGGGTGGTCGACGACGACACCTTCGACATCCTGTTGCGGCGGCCCGATCCGCTGCTGCCGGCCTATCTCGCCCTCGGCATCCTGCCGGCGCGGCTGATCGCCGCGGGCCACGACTTCAACCGCGACCCGGTGGGCAGCGGACCGTTCACCTTCGTCGCCCGCGAGGCGGGCGGAGGCCTGCGCCTGCGCCGCCGCCGCGACGGCATGGCGCTGGAGTTCGTGCGGGTCAACGATCCCACCGTGCGGGTGATGAAACTGCTGCACGGCGAGGTGGACATGCTGCAGAACGACCTGCCGCCGGAGCTGGTCAACTATCTGCGCCGGCGTGCCGGGGTCCGGGTGGAGACGCGGCCCGGAAGCAACTTCAGCTACCTCGGCTTCAACCTGGAGGATCCGGCCACCGGCGACCCGCGGGTGCGCAGGGCGGTTGCGCTGGCGATCGACCGCGCGGCGGTGATCCGCTACCTGTTCGGCGGCGGCGCGCGCCCGGCCAGCGCCCTGCTGCCGCCGGACCATTGGGCCGGCGCCCCGGAGCTGCCGCTGCTGCGCCGGGACCTGCCGGAGGCGCGGCAGCTGCTGGCCGCGGCCGGTTACGGTCCCGGGCATCCGCTGCGACTCACCTACAAGACCTCCAGCGATCCGCTGCGCCTGCGCCTGGCCGCGATCTTTCAGCGCCAGTTGGCGGAGGCGGGGATCGAGGTGACGGTGCGCAGCTACGACTGGAGCACCTTCTATGGCGACGTGAAGGCGGGCCGCTTCCAGCTCTACAGTCTGGCCTGGGTCGGCATCCACACCCCGGACGTGTTCCGCTACGCCTTCCACAGCGCCTCGCTGCCACCGGCCGGCGCCAACCGTGGCCGGCTGCGCGATCCGCAGGTCGACCGGCTGATCGAAGAGGCCGAGGCGGCGCCGACCCTGCAGGCCCAGGCGGCGCTCTATCGCCGGCTGCAGGCGCGGCTGCAGGCGCTGCTGCCCTATGTGCCGCTCTGGTATGAGGACCAGGTCGCGGTTTTGGGGCCCGCGGTGCGGGACTATCATCTGGCCGCCGATGGCAATTACGATGGGCTGGAATTCGTACGCAAGGGTGACGATGGTTCTTGATCAACGTTACGTCTGGATCGGCCTGACCAGCCAGCGGCTGGAGCTGCGCGAGGGGGACGAGGTCCTGCTGAGTGCCGAGGTCTCGACCGCCCTCAACGGCGCCGGCGAGCAGATGGGCACCGGCTGCACGCCCCGCGGCCGGCACGTGGTCCGGGCGCGGATCGGCGAGGGCTGTGCGGCGGGCAGCGTCTTTGTCGGCCGCCGGCCCACCGGCGAGATATGGTCGCCCGCGCTGGCCCGGCAGCATCCGGGGCGCGACTGGATCCTCACCCGCATCCTCTGGCTCAGCGGGTGCGAGCCCGGGCGCAACCGCTTCGGCAGCGTGGACAGCATGCGCCGCTACATCTACATCCACGGCACCCCGGACGATCAGCCCATGGGGGTGCCGCGCTCCCACGGCTGTATCCGCATGCGCAACGATGAGCTGTTGCGGCTGTTCGAGCATGTGAGCGTGGGGATGGTGGTTTTCGTCGACCCGGAGGAGGGGTGAACAGGGCGGTTTCGCCGCTCCGCCGGATGCTTTAGCATGCAGCGATATCCCTGGCGACGAAGGGCTGCGCATGCCGCCATCCGTGAGCGGACAACAGGCAGTGAGCGAGCATTGGAAGCGGGAACGGATAGCCCTCAGCAACGCCCTTCTGGGCGCGACGGCGAGCCTCGCGGGCGGATCCAACGCGGCCGACATTCTGCGTGCGGCGTGTGACGCTCTCGTTTCAGCCTCGCCGCACATCCGTCTGGCCTGGATGTACCTGGGCGATCCCGAAGCCAAGTCCATCGCTCCCGCCTACGCCGTAGGGCCGGCGGCTGCCTTCGCCGAGGGGCTGCGTCTCGACGCCAACGCCGGCGACAGCGACAGCCCGGTGCGGCGCTCGCTACTGGATCTTCACCCGGTGATCGCCGCGGTGCGCGGCAACGCCGCGCCGGCGCCGTTGCGCGATCAGGCCCTGGGCTATGGTCTCGAATCCTGCGCTTCCTTTCCCTTCGGCACCCCGGAGGACAGCGTGCGCGGTGCGGTGGCCGTCTACGCCGACCTGCCGGACTATTTCCAGCGTATCGGCCTCGAGCCCTTCATCACCTTCGCCCATCTCGGTCAGGCGGCACTGGAACAGGCGGCCCTGCGCAAGCGGCTGGAGGAGCTGGCCACCTACGACCGCATGACGGGCCTGCTCAACCGCTCGGCTCTGCAGGAGGTGATGGAGGCGGAACAGGCACGGGCCCAGCGCAACGGCCGGCCCTTCTGCCTGCTGCTGTTCGACCTCGACCGTTTCAAGCTGATCAACGACAACTTCGGCCATGTCTCCGGCGACCGGGTGCTGGTGGACATCGCCGCCGTGGCCCGCGAGGTGCTGCGGGAGGGCGACTGGCTGGCCCGCTGGGGCGGCGAGGAGTTCCTGGCCATGCTGCCCGACACCCCGCTGGAGGAGGCGCTGCGGGTGGCCGAGCGGCTGCGGCTGCGCATCGGCGAGGCCGAGGTGGAGTGCGCCGGACGCCAGTTGAAGGTGACCGTCAGCGTCGGCGTCAGCGGCTCCCCGGACCACGGCAGGACCCTGGACGTGCTGCTCAACAGCGCCGATGCCGCGCTCTACGAGGCGAAGCGGGGCGGGCGCAACCGGGTGATGCGCGGCGGTGACGTCAGCCACGGCATCTTTTCCATCGCCGGGCAGCTGGAGGAGGCGCTGGCCAGCGAGCGCGTGCGCCCGGCCTTCCAGCCGATCGTCGAACTGAGCAGCGGGCGGGTGGTGGCCGACGAGGCCTTGGCGCGGATCGTCACCCCCGACGGCGAGGTGCTGGAGGCCTACACCTTCATCGAGGCGGCCAGCCAGCTGCAGCTGGTGCACCGGATCGACATGGAGATCATCCGCCAGACCATGAATCGCTGCGTGCGCCTGGTCGGCTGCGGCTCCCCCCTGCGCCACTTCGTCAACGTCTCCGCCGATCTGCTGCGGCACCCGGAGCTGATCCAGCAGTTGATGGACAACGCCCAGTGCGCCTGTACCACCCTGGCCGGGGTGATCGGCGAGGAGAAGCCGCTGGTGATCGAGATCACCGAGCGCGAGTTCATTCGCGACGTCGGCGAGGCCCGGGCGGTGCTGGCGCCGCTGATCGATTTCGGTTTCCGCCTGGCGGTGGACGACTTCGGCAGCGGCTACTCCTCCTTCCAATACCTGGCCGACCTGCCCATCACCTACCTCAAGATCGAGGGCAAGCTGGTGCAGCGGGTGGTGGAGGAGCCCCGGGTGCGGGCCATCCTGCAGGGGATTCAGGACATCGCCAACGAACTGGGGCTGATCACCCTGGCCGAGTGGGTCGACAACGAACGCGCGGTCGACGTGCTGCGCGAGATCGGCATCGCCTGGGCCCAGGGTTTCCACTTCGGCCGCCCCGAACTCGAGTAGGCCCCATGGCGCGCCTGATCCTCGCCCGTCTCGGCGCCGCCGTGCTGGTGGTGCTCGGCGTCAGCGTGCTGGTCTTCCTGCTGCTGCACCTGGTGCCGGGCGACCCGGTGGAGACCATGCTGGGGCAGGGCGCGCGTCCCGCCGACCACGCGGCTCTCACCCATGCCCTGGGCCTCGACCGGCCCCTCTGGGTGCAGCTGCTGGAATTCCTGCGCCGGGTCTTCACCCTGCAGCTGGGCGATTCGATCCTGCAACAGCGGCCGATCGGCGCGCTGCTGGCGGAACGGCTCCCCGCCACCGTCGAGCTGGCCCTGGCGGCCCTCGCCGTGGCGGTGCTGGTGGCCCTGCCCCTGGGCATCGTTGCCGCCCTGCGCCGGGGCAGTGTCTGGGACCGGCTCGCCACCGGCTTCGCCCTGTTCGGCGTCTCCATTCCCAATTTCTGGATGGGCCCGCTGCTGATTCTGCTGTTTTCCCTGCAGCTCGGCTGGCTGCCGGTGAGCGGCCGCGAAGGGCCGGCCTCGCTGGTGCTTCCGGCCCTCACCCTGGGCACCTCGCTGGCGGCGGTGCTCTCACGCATGGTGCGCAGCAGCCTGCTGGAGGTGCTGGGCGAGGACTTCATGCGCACCGCCAGGGCCAAGGGCCTCTCCGAGCTGCAGGTGGTGCTGCGCCACGGCCTGCGCAACGCGCTGCTGCCATTGATCACGGTACTCGGCCTGCAGCTGGGCGTGCTGCTGGGCGGGGCGGTCGTGACGGAGACGGTGTTCGCCTGGCCAGGGGTCGGCCTGCTCACCATCGAGGCGATCCAGCGCCGCGATTATCCGGTGGTGCAGGCCTGCGTGCTGCTGATCAGCGTCGGCTACGTGGTGGTCAACCTGCTGCTGGAGCTGGTCTACGCCTGGGCCGACCCGCGCATCGGCAGCGGCCGCTGAGACACACGGCCGGGGAAGGCTACAACATTTCGTGTGTGCGTTTTCGGCTGGCAGCGGCGGCTATGCTGAATGCAGGCGCGGCGGGGGAGCGGGGCATGCAAGGGCAGAGAGTGGAGGGCGGTGGACGGCGCAACGTGCTGCTGCTGGGGCTGGTCAGCTTCATCAACGACACCTCCAGCAAGATCATCCTGCCCATCCTGCCCCTGTTCATCGCCCAACTGGGCGGCGGCGGCGTGGCGGTGGGGATCATCTCCGGGGTCAGCGACAGCCTTGCCAGCCTGGCCAAGCTGTTCGCCGGCCGCTGGTCCGACCGCAAGGGGCGGCGCAAGCCCTTCGTCTTCGGCGGCTACGCCTTCTCGGCCCTGGCCAAGCTGCTGTTCGCCCTCGCCGCCAGCTGGCCGGTGGTGCTGCTGTTGCGGGCCGCCGAACGCCAGGGCAAGGGCCTGCGCTCCGCACCGCGGGACGCCATCCTCGCCGGCTCCACCGAGCGTCACAACCGCGGCCGCGGCTTCGGCCTGCACCGGACGCTGGACAGTGCGGGGGCGGTGCTCGGTACCCTGGTCGCCTTCGGTCTCTACCGGGGTCTGGGCCTGGGTTTTCCGGTGATTTTCGCCATCGCCGGGCTGCTCGGTTTCCTGGCCCTATTGCCGCTGCTTGCGGTGCGGGAGCCGGACGGCGGCGCGGCCCGGCCGGGCCCGGCGTTCGGCGCGCGCCTGCAGCCGCGGCTGAAGGGGTTCATCGCCGCGGCCTCCCGCTACGCCCTGGCCAACTTCAGCTACATGTTCTTCGTCCTGCGGGCAGAGCTGGTGGTGGGCAGCAGTTTCAGCGTGACGGCGCCAGTCCTGTTATATGGTCTATATCAAATATCGTTTACCCTGTTTGCCTGGCCCGCCGGCCTGCTCTCCGACCGGATCGGCCGCCTGCCGGTGCTGATCGCCGGCTACCTCTCCTTTGCCGTGCTTTGCGTCGGCTTTCTCACTGCCGTCTCGCTGCCGGCGCTGGCGGCCCTGTTCGTGCTCTACGGCCTCAACAACGCCTTGGTCGAGGCCAACGAGCGGGCCCTGGTGGCCGACCTGGCGCCGCCGGAGGAGCGCGGCACCGCCCTTGGCGTCTACCACATGGCCGTGAGCCTGGCGGCCCTGCCGGCCGGCCTGATCGCCGGCCTGCTCTGGGACCTCGCGCCGGGCTGGTACACCTTCAAGCTCGGGGCCCTGTTCGCCCTGTTCGCGGCCCTGCTGTTGGCCTTTATCCAGCGTCGCCGACCCTGATTGGGTTGCAGCCGTCGCGGGCAGGCGGCAAGCTTCGCCCAACACGGGGGGCGGGAGCGGCGCAGCGGTGAGGTCGGCAGGCGGTGGCTGGGGATTCGCTAGGGCGGGGGGCTGGCCCCTCTGGCTGCTGCTGGCCTGGGCCCTGCTGGCCTGTGTCGGTCCTTGGCTGCCCGTGTCGCCGGCCGCCATCGACCTGCGCCATATCCTGGCCGGGCCGGGGTTCGGCGACTGGCTGGGCCGCGACGATCTCGGCCGCAGCCAACTGGCCCGGCTGCTGGCCGGGGCCCGCACCTCGTTCCTGGTCGCGCTCTTCTCGGTGCTGGTCTCGGCCACGCTGGGCACCCTGCTGGGCACCGCCAGCGGCTACCTGGGTGGCCGCGTCGATGCCGTCGTCGTACGCATGATCGACGTCTTCCTGGCCTTTCCCGGCATCCTGCTGGCGATCGCCCTGGCCGGGATCCTCGGACCGGGCATCGGCAACGTGGTGGTGGCCCTGGCGGTGGTGGGCTGGGTCGGCTACGCGCGCCTGGCGCGGGCCCAGGTGCTCTCCGTCAGGCAGCGCGACCACGTCACCGCGGCGCTGGCCCTCGGGGTGACGCGCCCGACCATCCTGCGCCGCCATCTGCTGCCACTGATTCAGGCACCGCTGATCGTCGAGGCGAGCTTCGGTGTGGCTGGCGCGGTGGTCTCCGAGGCGGGACTCTCCTTTCTCGGCCTGGGGGTGCAGCCGCCCGCCGCCTCCTGGGGCAGCATGATCCGCGACGGGGTGCGCTACATGCTGGTGGCGCCCCACATGGTGCTGGCCCCGGGGCTCGCCCTGATGCTGGTGGTGCTGGCCGCCAATCTGCTCGGCGACCGCCTGCGCGACATGATGGACGTTCGTAACAGGTCACGTTAACCTAAGGATTCGACAACAAAAACGAAAGGCAAGCATGACCCTGGGTCCGGTGATGGTCGACGTCGAGGGGAAGGCCCTCAGCGCCGAGGAGCGGGAGCTGTTGCGCCACCCGCGGGTGGGCGGGGTGATCCTCTTTAGCCGCAACTACGCATCCCCCGAGCAGCTCGAGGCGCTCACGACGGAGATCCATGCCCTGCGCTCGCCGCACCTGTTGATCGCAGTGGACCACGAGGGCGGGCGGGTGCAGCGTTTCCGCGACGGCTTCACCCGCCTGCCGTCGGTGAGCCGGCTCGGCACCCTCTACGACGAGGAGCACAGGCGCGCCAAGCGGCTGGCCGAGTTGAGTGGCTGGCTGATGGCCGCGGAGCTGCGCGGGGTGGGGGTCGATTTCAGTTTCGCGCCGGTGCTGGACCTCGACCGCGGGGTCAGCAGCGTGATGCGCGAGCGCTGCTTCCATCGCGACCCCCAGGTGGTGGCCGAGCTGGGCCACTGCTACATGGGCGGCATGCAACGGGCGGGGATGGCCGCCACCGGCAAGCATTTCCCTGGCCACGGCGGGGTCGAGGCCGACTCCCACCTGGAACTGCCGGTGGACGAGCGCCGTTTCGAGGACATCTTTGCCGAGGACGTGTTGCCGTTCGAGCGCATGGTCCGCTTCGGCCTGGCGGCGGTGATGCCGGCCCACGTGATCTACCGCCGGGCCGCGCCGGAGCCGGCCGGGTTTTCCCCCTTCTGGCTGCAGCAGGTGCTGCGCCAGCGGCTCGACTTCCAGGGGGTGATCTTCAGCGATGACCTCAACATGGAGGCCGCCGGGGCCGGCGGCGACCACCTGGAACGGGCGCGGGCGGCGCTGGCCGCCGGTTGCGACATGATCCTGGTATGCAACAATCCCCAGGCCGCGCGCCAGGTGGTGCGCGGCCTGGAGGGGCCGGACGACCCCGCCTCGCAGCTGCGCCGGGTGCGCATGCACGGCCGCCCGGCGCCGGACCGCGCCCGGCTGCAGCGTGAGCCCGAGTGGCGGGCGGCGGTGCAGGCCGTGACCGGTTATGATGCGTCGCCGGAGCTGGATATAGGGATTTGAATTGGGTGTTAATTCGTTAAATTGTTGATCCGTTGATTCGCGGGTGTCGCCGAATGGTGGTTGGGCTTTCCGAATCAACGAATTGACGAGTCAACGAATTAACGGCCCACAGAGCCAACGAGTCAACGAACGCACCATGTCACTCAACGACCTGCAACAATTCATCGCCGTCAACGCCGAATGGAGCTGGGTGCTCCAGGTCTTCGTGGTGGTGTTCGGGGTGCTGCTGCTCAACTTTGTCTTGCGCCGGCTGCTCGACCGCCTATACCGCAAGCTGGAGCAGACCACCAATCCGTGGGACAACGCCCTGGTGGATGCCGCGCGGCGGCCGCTCAACTGGCTGGTGTGGATCATCGGCCTGGCCTTCGCCGCGCAGATCGTCCGCGACGTCTCGCAGCTCAGCCTGTTCCAACTGGTCGAACCCCTGCGCGACGTGGGCGTGATTGTCTGCGGCGCCTGGTTCCTGATCCGGTTGGTGAGTGCCGTGCAGCAGAACATCATCGAGGAGCGGCACAAGGCCGGGCGGGAGATCGACCACACCACCCTCGACGCCATCGCCAAGCTGCTGCGGGCCTCGGTGGTGATTACCGCGGTGCTGGTGGCGGCGCAGACCCTGGGCTTCTCCATTTCCGGCGTGCTCGCCTTCGGCGGCATCGGCGGCATCGCGGTCGGTTTCGCCGCCAAGGACCTGCTGGCCAACTTTTTCGGCGGGCTGACGATCTACCTGGACCGGCCCTTCGTGGTCGGCGACTGGATCCGGTCGCCCGACCGCCAGATCGAGGGCACGGTGGAGTACATCGGCTGGCGCCTGACCCGCATCCGCACCTTCGACAAACGCCCGCTCTACGTCCCCAACAGTGTCTTCACCGCCATCGCGGTGGAGAACCCCTCGCGCATGAGCCACCGGCGCATCTACGAAACCGTCGGCATCCGCTACGACGACGCCGACAAGATGGAGCCGATCATCCGCGACGTGAAGGCCATGCTCCAGGCCCATCCGGAGATCGACGCGGACCAGACCCTGATCGTCAACTTCAACGCCTTCGCCGCCTCGTCCCTGGACT
>CAZMMH010000059.1:0-10206 GCA_964567315.1 uncultured Gammaproteobacteria bacterium | reverse complement strand
TGCAGGACGCCTGCGCCGGCGACATGAACATGATGCGCCACTGCCGCCAGTGCCGCGCCGACGCGGTTGGCCTGCTGGGTGAGGACCGCGGGGACGAGTTCACCCTCGACAAGATCGAGGAGATGAATATCGACTACTCCGAGGCGATGAAGCATCGGGCCGAGGTGCACGCCAAGATCGAGGAAGAGCTGACGCGCAAGAACGCAGAGAAGGCGGCCGCCAAGCAGGGCACCCAGTTTGTGAGCCTGAGCAGCCTGATGCCGGCCAAGGCGACCCGTCCGGTGTTGATGGCGGTGGCCACCAGCGGCGGCGGCATGATCAACCAGCACTTCGGCCATGCCCGCGAGTTCCTGGTCTACGAGGCCTCCGCTACCGGCGTGCGTTTCATCGGCCACCGCAAGACCGATCTCTACTGCTCCGGCAACGACACCTGCGGTGACGGCGACAGCGTCCTGGCGCAGACCATCCGGGCCCTGGAGGGTTGCGAGGCGGTGCTCTGCTCCAAGATCGGCTACGAGCCCTGGGGCATGCTCGAGGACGCCGGCATCGTTCCCAACGGCGAGCACGCGATGGAGCCGATCGAGGAGGCCGTGGCCGCGGTCTACCGCGAAATGCTGGAGTCCGGCGCGCTGGATGCGCCGCGTGAAGAGGCCAAGCAGGCGACCGCCTGAGAGGAGTAGCGAGATGGCACTGTCGATCATTGAAAGTTGCGTCAACTGCTGGGCCTGCGAGCCGATCTGTCCGAGTCAGGCGATCTTCGAGGCGCGTCCGCACTTCATCATCGATCCGAAGAAGTGCACCGAGTGCGAAGGGGATCATGCCGATCCCCAGTGCGCTTCCATCTGCCCGATCGAGGGTGCGATTCTCGACGCCCTCGGGGAGGCGGTGAACGCGCCCGGGTCACTCACCGGGATTCCGCCGCACCGCATGGAAGCGGCGCTGGCGGAAATCCAGGCCCGCTGAGGAGAGGCCGCCATGCAGCTGTCGACGCCTTATCTCAAGCCCGCTTGTGTCGATTGCAATATTGCCAAGCGCCTGGCCGGCGCCGCCCGCGCGGTGCGGGTGGCGCTGGCCAGGCACATCGTGGGTGACAGCGGCTGGCGCGACGACGCCGGCTGCAGCACCCGGCTGCGGGTACCGCCGCGGGTCTGGCAGCGTCACGGCGCTTTTCTTGCCGACATCGCCCGCAGTCGCAGCGAGTGAGCCGTATGGCCCGGGTGGTATTTTTTGAAAAGCCGGGCTGCATCAACAACACGCGCCAGAAACAGCTGCTGCGTGAGGCGGGCTTCGACCTCGAGGTCCATGACATGCTGACCACGGCCTGGAATGTCGAGCGGCTGCGGCCGTTTTTCGCCGGCCTGCCGTTGGCCGAATGGTTCAACGCCAGTGCGCCGCGGATCAAGAGCGGCGAGGTGGTGCCGGAGGCCCTCGATACCGAGGCGGCACTGCTGGCGATGGTGGGCGATCCTCTGCTGATCCGCCGTCCGTTGATGGAGCTGGACGGCCGGCTGATGGTCGGCTTCGATGCCGAGCGTCTGGGCCTGGTTCCACCGGAGACCGACCTGGAAAACTGTCCGCGCAGTCACACCGCCACCACTTGCGAACCGGGGGGAACGCAATGAACAGCGTCACCAGCGGCGTGCCTGAGCCGCAAGCCGAGCTGCAAACCCTTTACGGGCGTCTGATGGCCTTCAGCGAAGGGCTGCCCAACGACGACCTGTTTGCCCGCATGCTGGCCTCCTGGCAGCTGGGCGAGGGCGAACTGCCGGCCTGCATGGGCCTGACGCCCGCCGATTTCGAGGCGATGCTGGCCCGTCACTTTCCCGGTTTCGAGCCGGTTACGACGAAGGGCGCGGTGCCGGATCCCGAGCGGGCCCCGGAACGGGACGAACTCTACCAGCTGATCGCCGGCCACCGGCGCAACGCCGATCCCTCCGAGGAGTGGATAACGCAGCTCATGGTGGCCGCCTGCATGGCCGGCAACCACCTGTGGCAGGATTTGGGGCTGTGGTCGCGCAAAGACCTCAGCCGCATGATCGGCGACAACTTCCCGGCCTTGGCGGCCAAGAACGACCGCGACATGAAGTGGAAGAAGTTCTTCTACAAGCAGCTCTGCGTGCAGGAGGGCATCTACACCTGCCGCTCGCCCTCGTGCGAGGTCTGCCCCGATTACGCCGACTGCTTCGGCCCCGAGGAGTGACGCGGCGCCTTTGCGCTGCGTGGCTTGCGCGGTCAAGATAAAAGCCTATTCGCCACAGAGATCACAGAGGTCACGGAGAGCGAGAACACCGAGACCGCCAGCGGGAGCCCGCGGACGCCGGCGGGGAGGGTGGTTCGGTCGACATGCCCTGCCTGAGCCCTCTGTGTTCTCTGTGATCTCTGTGGCGCCTTGAATTTTCCCGGCCGCTCGCCGGCCAAGGCAACACCTCCGCGGTACGAGGTCCGCCATGAGCAGTACCACGTTGGAGGATCGGGTGGTCGCCGCCTATCTGGGCCTTGCGGTGGGCGACGCCCTGGGCGCGACCGTGGAGTTCATGACCCCGCGCGAGATCGCCGCGCACCACGGTGTGCACCGGGAAATCGTCGGCGGCGGCTGGCTCAAGCTGGCGCCCGGGCGGGTCACCGACGACACGGAAATGAGTCTGGCCCTGGGCGACGCCATCCTCGGCTACGGCCCGTTCGACGCCGCGGCGGTGGGTCGCTCCTTCGACAACTGGATGCGCAGCCGGCCGGTGGACATCGGCAGCACCGTGCGTCGGGGCATTCTGCAGTTCCGCAATAAGGGCGAGACCGCAGTGCCGTGCAACGAACAGGATGCCGGCAACGGCGCCTGCATGCGGACCCTGCCGGTCGCCATTGCTACCCTGGGGCTTGCCGATGCGGAGGTGGCGCGCGCGACCTTGATCCAGGCCCACCTGACCCACAACAACCCATTGTCGGATGCCGGCACGCTGGCGGTGGTGCGCATGCTGCAGGCCTTCTTCCGCGGCGACGACCGGGTGACGGTGTTGCACCGCGAGGTACGTGAACTGGCCGCGCGGCATCCCGATTTCGGTTTCCGTGGGCGCCGCGAGGAGAACCCGAGCGGCTACATCGTGCATACCCTGCGCGCGGTGTTTCAGGCGCTGTTCGACAGCGACAGCCTGGAGGAGTGCCTTGTCGACGTGGTCAACCGGGGTGGGGATGCGGATACCACCGGGGCCATCGCCGGCATGCTGGCCGGGGCCCATTACGGGACGGCGGCGCTGCCCAAGGCGTGGCTGAAGCGGCTGGACGCGGGGGTGCGCGAGGCCTGCGCCGGTCAGGCCCGGGCGCTGCTCGGGCGCGCCGGTGCGCAGCGAACTGCAGAGGAGAATTCCAGTGAGTGCTGAACAGGCCGCCGATGTGCTGCCATGGGACGAGACCCGTTACGGTCTCGGCCTGGAGAGCATGGACGCCACCCACAGGGAGTTCGCGGCCCTGGTCAATCGCCTGGCGGAGGCCGGCAGCGGCGAGTTCGGCGTTCTGTTTGCCGAACTGATCGAGCACACCCGCGCCCATTTCGCCGCCGAGTCGGTCTTGATGGAGGCGAGCGGTTTTCCGGCGCGGGCCGAGCACGAGGGTGAGCACGCGCGGGTTCTGGGTGAGATGGAACAGATCGGACGGCGGGTGCAGCGTGGGGTGCTGGCCTTCGGCCGCGCCTACGTGCGCGAACGCCTGCCAGAGTGGTTCGCCCTGCATCTTGCGAGCATGGATGCGGCGCTCACGGTGCATCTGGCGCGGCAGCGCTGAAGGCGTTCACTCGGGCTTGGGCACCAGGCTGAGCTGGCCGACCCATTCCGCCACCTCCTCGGGATCCGCGCGGCGAACGCCAGGCAGCACCTGTTCGGGGCGGTTGCGGCGCTGCGGCGGGTCGTAGCTGCGCCGGTCGTTGTCGCGGCGCTCCCGCCTTTCCCACGGGCGGCTGCGCCAGTCGACCGAGCGGCGTTCGTTGTGTGCCGAGCGTTCGATGAACTCACGCACCACCACCGGCAGGCCCGTCAGATACTCGCCATTGAGGCGGCGAATCGCCTTGGCCGCGATGCCGTCGGCGCTGAACTCGGCCCAGCCGTAGCGGACACGCTCGCCATTCTTCAACTCCTTGACGACGATGTGGATGCCGGTGTGGTGCTTGCTGAACCTGCCGAAAAAGGTCTCGACATCCCTCTGCGTGGCGCGCTCCGAGAGGTATCCGACATACAGCTTCATGACGCCTCTGGGCTCCTTGCGGCGTCGCCCGCCGCCGCGGTGGTGGTTTGCCTCAAGCTTAGGAGGTTTGGGCCGTGCCGCGCAACATCGGGCATATCGCTGCTGTCTGCGGGCGGGCTCAGAGGGTGCTGGCGTCCAGATCGCAGCAGAGTACGTGGATTTCGCGCTCCCGCTCGACCGCCACCGACAGGGTCACGCACATGTGGGCCCCGGTGACCGAGAGATAGGGGCGGGTCACCTGGACCCGGCCGGGCTCGGCCATCGCGCGGAGAAAATAGGGCTTGCGGCTCCAACAGGCCCCGGCCGCATCCAGCAGCGGCGCGTAGCGCCGACCCGCTCCGGCACGGCCGGGCTGCGGCTCGACGTTGTCGCCAACCTGGACGCCATGCTGATCGAGCACGTAACAGCGGGCTACATGCGCCCGGTTGAGCAGACGGAACAACGCAACCTCGG
The DNA here is from genome assembly GCA_964567315.1 of uncultured Gammaproteobacteria bacterium. Classification (GTDB taxonomy): domain Bacteria; phylum Pseudomonadota; class Gammaproteobacteria; order CAZMMH01; family CAZMMH01; genus CAZMMH01. Next base: position 5,526 of record CAZMMH010000059.1, on the reverse strand, counting down.
CATCGGCCCCGGCGGCGTAGGAGGCGCTGCTCTGCTCGAACACGGTGAGATAGGGGGCCAGCCACTGGGCCCGGGCCCGGTCGTGACGGGCCTGGCGGTGGCCGGCATGCGCGGTCAGTTCCCGGAACAGCGCATCGCGCTCGGTGGTCAACTCGTCGGCCGGCGCCGGGCGGGCGAAGTAGTAGCCCTGGGCAAAGTCGGCGTCGGCGTCCAGGGCCAGCAGGGCCTCGTCGACCGTCTCCACCCCTTCCAGCACCACCAGGCTGCCGGCCTCGTGGAGCAGGGAGATCAGGCTCGGCAGCAGGCGGCGGGCCAGGCCGGTGTGGCCCGCGTGCTGCAGGATGCCGCGGTCGAGCTTCACGATGTCCGGCTCCAGGCGCACGATGCGGTCGAAGTTGGAGTGACCGGCGCCGAAGTCGTCGATCGCCACCAGGCAGCCGAGCTCCTTGTAGTGGTCCACCGTTTCGCTGAGTGCATCCTCGTCGTGGATCGCGTTCTCGAGGATCTCCACCACTACCTGGTGCGGCGCCAGTCCGTTGCATTCCAGCAGCTCGGCAAAGAAGGCGCCGTAGCTGCGGCCGCCGGCCACCACCCGTGAATTGATGTTGAGAAACAGCCAGACGTCGTTGCCGTGCAGGGGGGCGAAATTGCGCGCGTGCAGGGCGCGGCAGGTGCGATCGAGCAGGACCGTCTGCTCCAGCTTCTCGACGCTGCCGAACACCGCCGGCGGTGCGACCGGGCTGCCGTTGCGCTCGGCCCGCAGCAGGGCCTCATAGCCGACCGCGCGTTGATGGGAAAGGCTGAAGATGGGTTGGAAGGCGCTGCGCAGGGTGTGCCCATCGAACTCGGTGAGATAACCGCGCGCGTCCCGCAGCAGCCGCCGGTCGATGTCGGAGGCGCTGTAGCCGGCGCCGATGGGTTGCGGCGACGGACGGGTAAGAGGTTGCAGCGAGACGGGCATGGCGGCCGGCCCTCAGCAATAGGCGCGCGAGGGCCGATGGCATCCTGCGCGGGTCACTCCTTGTGCTCGCCCGGCCGCGCTCAAGAGGTGCACTCCTCCGGCGCCCGGCTGGCTGCCGCCGCGAGCTTCTTGCCTACCTTGCGGGTCAGGTAGGCAAGAAACTCCTCGGGGTTGTCGTAGTCCATTTCCGTGACAAAGGCGTGCACCCGCGCCACCAGTTCGCGGGTGGCGGCGATTTCCGCGTGGCTGCGCCCGCAGGCACGGCAACGCTCGCCGTCCTCGGTGCAGTATGCGCGGCCGATACATGCCTTGAACCGCATCTTCTTCAGCAACCCGCCAGGCGGGCCTCCTCGCGCAGCTCGGCGTCGAGCCCGGCGGGGGCAAAGCCGGCGGCCGCCAGCAGGTCGGCGGTGTCGGCGTCGATCACCTCGAGCCCCTTGCGCTCGCAGAAACGCCGCTCCTTGTCGGTCGGCTCCGGAATCAGTACCCAGCCGGCCGGCTCGGCGGCGTCATAGATGATGTCGGCCATCACCATCCGCTCGGTGTCGCGGGTCAGGCGCAGACCGGTGAACAGATAGCGGCGGCCCTTGCGGTACTCCTTGAGGAAGGCCGGGACGCCGAAGCCGCCCATCAGCTCGGTGATGTAGTCGACGTAGTCGGCATCGGAGGCGATGTAGGAGGAACCGGGACGCGGCGCGCCCATGGGCTTGAACAGGATGGGCAGGCTGGTGTCGGCGCTATCCGGGGTGACCTTCTGGTAGCTGCTGCCGTCGGACTGATAGAGGTGGAAGCGGAACTCCGTGCCGCCCATGCGGGCGATACCCTGGATCAGCAGGTGCGGCGTTTCCGCGTAGCTGTCCAAGAGCTGGGTGTCGCGGTTGACGTCGACCACGTAGGGCGGGCGCATGCCGGCCAGCCAGTCGTGGATCGGCGCCCGGCTCCAGCGGCGCGCGCCGTAGAGGCCGTCGAGAAAGCGGGTGATCGCCGAGCGGCCACGCTTGAGCTCGATGTTCATTGCGGCGCGGGGGAATTCGTACATCAGCTTCGGCGCCATCGGTTTGCCGCCGTTCATGGCGATGATCAGTTCGTCCGAGGTAACCGGCATCGCTTCGCCGTTGTCCAGGTCACGTACGCCCTGGAGTACGCCCGGGCCCAGGTAGGGTACGACGCTGCCATCGGCAATGCCGGCCAGGATGGTATCGAATGGGGTCTGGGACATTCTCTCGCTCCGCGGTGGAAATTCCTGAACAAAATGCACTGCAATTTGCGGGCCCGACCATAACATACGGAATTAGCACGAAATTGTTGGATGATGTCGTGTCGTGGACGGTACCTTTTGTCGCAAGACGCACACAAAGCGTGCATTCGGCGGCGCGGGGCGGGCGGTGTTTCAGTGCTGCCAGAGCACGAAGGGGGCCTCCAGCGGGACCTGTGCCTCGGGGTGGTCGGGCACCGCGCGCAGGGTGTAGTCCTCACGCGGACGGCCCGCCGGCAGCCTGCCGTTATAGTGGTAGCCGTGGACCGCGCCGGCCAGGGGGCCGTCGCGCTGCAGCGCCACCCGGGTCGGCGGTGCGTCGTCGTCGGCCGGGTCGGCGTATACCTCGATGCGTACGGCATCCGGGTCGAGCTCGCCGAGATAGACCGCCGCCTCGACCTCGAGCCCGTCCGCCCCCTCGCGGAATTCGACGCTGCCGAAGCGCACCGCGCTCCAGTGTTCGCTCAAGCCGGTGTGCCACTGCTCCAACTCGAGGGCCACGCGGCACTCGTCCGCGGCGCGCCGGCGGAAGGCCGCGGCGGCGGGCAGATAATGATCCTCGCAGTATTCGCGCAGCATCCGGTTGCTGGAAAACTGGGGCGTTAGTCTGGCCATGCTCTCGCGCATGCGGGTGACCCACTGGGCCGGGATGCCGTGGGGGCCCCAACTGTAGAAGGCGGGGATCACCTCCTCCTCCAACAGGCGGTACAGCTCCTCCGCCTCGGTCGCGTCCCAGGCCGGGTCGCTGTCGTGCTCCTTGCCGTCCCCCAGGGCCCAGCCGACCTCGGGGCAATGGGCCTCGGCCCACCAGCCGTCGAGCTCGGAGAGGTTGAGACCGCCGTTCACCAGCACCTTCATGCCGCTGGTGCCGCTCGCCTCCCAGGGGCGCCGCGGAGTGTTGATCCACAGATCGATGCCCTGCACCAGTTCGGCCGCCAGCGACATGTCGTAGTCCTCGACGAACACCGCCCGCCGGCTTGCCTCCGGGCGGCGCATGAACTCGGCCCATTCGCGCACCATCCGCTTGCCCTCGTCGTCGCGCGGGTGGGCCTTGCCGGCGATCACCAGCTGCACCGGGCGGTCGGGATTGGTCAGCAGCCGCAGCAGCCGTTCGGGGTCGTGCAGCAGCAGGTTGGGCCGCTTGTAGGCGGCAAAGCGGCGGGCGAAACCCATGGTGAAGGTGTTGGGGTCGAGGGCGTGCACCGGTTCCGTGCCGCCGCGGGCGGCCCGCTGGCGGGCCAGGCGGTCGCGGACCGCCGCGACCATCGCCTGGCGCGCCTGACTGCGGAAGGACCAGAGCTGTTCGTCGGTGACGTTGCGCAGATCGCGTTCCAGGGTCTCCATGGTGCCGCGCCAGCGGCTGTCGCCGCAGGCCTCGGTCCAGAGCCGGTCGGCGAAGGCCGAATCCCAGGAGGGGACGTGGACCCCGTTGGTGACGTGGCCCACCGGCACGTCGTGCACCGGCCGACGCGGGAACAGCGGCTGAAAGATACGCCGGCTGACCGCACCGTGCAGGCGGCTGACCCCGTTGGCCCGGTTGCTCCCGCGCAGGGCCAGGTAGGCCATGTTGAACGGCTCCTGGGCGGCATGGGGGTCGTGCCGGCCGAGACCCAGCATGTGTGCCATGGGGATCCCGAGTTGCTCGGCGTAGGCGCTCAGATACTGGGTCATCAGTCCCGGGTCGAAACGGTCGAAGCCGGCCGCCACCGGCGTATGGGTGGTGAAGAGGTTGCCGGCACGGGTGACGCGGAGGGCCACGTCGAAGGGCTGGTTCCGGTCGAGCATGAAGCTGCGGGCACGCTCCAGCACGGCGAAGGCGGCGTGCCCTTCGTTGAGGTGGCACACCTCGCAGTCGAGCCCAAGGGCCCGCAACAGGCGCCAGCCGCCGATGCCGAGGATGATCTCCTGCTGCAGACGCAGCTCGGGGCCGCCGCCGTAGAGTTCGCCGGTGATGCTGCGGTCGCCGGGACGGTTGAGCATGTCGTTGCTGTCGAGCAGGTAGAGGTTGATGCGTCCGACCCGGGCCACCCAGCCGCGCAGGTGGACCGTGCGTCCCGGCAGCTCGACCTGGGTGCGCAGCCAGCCGCCCTTGGGGTCACGTAGCGGCACCACCGGCAGCATGGCCGGGTTGTTGTAGGGGTGGAAGTCGAGCTGGTTGCCGGCGGCGTCGAGGGCCTGGCGGAAATAGCCCTGCTGGTAGAGCAGGCCGATGCCCACCAGTGGTACCCCCAGGTCGCAGGCGGTCTTGAGGTGATCGCCGGCGAGCACGCCGAGGCCGCCGGAGTAGATCGGCAGCGCCTCGCTGAGGCCGAACTCCATGCTGAAGTAGGCCACCGTGTTTAGGGCGTGATCGCCGTGAGATTCGTGAAACCAGCCGCGGCGTTCGAGGTGGCAGCTGCGTTCGGTCACCTGTTCTTCCAGCGCCGCGAGAAAGTCGCCGTCGGCGGCAAGTTCCTCGAGTCGGTTCTGCGAGACACTCTCCAGAATCAGCCAGGGGTCGCCCGTCGCGTCCCACAGCTCAGGATCCACCTGCTGCCAAAGGCTGTCGGCGCGGTGGTTGAAGCTCCAACGCAGGTCGACCGCGAGGTCGGCGAGCTTGGTTAGCGGTTTGGGCAGCGGACGGGGAAGATAGCGGCTCGGGTTCATGATGTCCTCTCTGCGGCGGCCCGCGCTTCGCGGTCCGGCCGGTTGGCGTACTTGTTTGCGTACATGCTGTGGTCGGCGCGGCCGATGAGGCCGTCGGGGGTCTCGGCGGAACCCAGGTCCGCACTGCCGCGTGAGAGGCGGATGTGATGGCGTGCAATGGTCGGGTAGTCCGCGGGCGGCGGCCGGTCGATCGTTTGCAACAGCCATTCGCCTTGGGCGGCGTCCATTCCCGGCAGCAGCAGGGCGAACTCGTCGCCACCGACCCGGTAGACCTGGTCCACCTCGCGGCGGGCGCTGCTGCGCAGCAGCGCCGCGACCTCCCGCAGGACCCGGTCGCCCTCGCTGTGGCCGAAGTTGTCGTTCACCGCCTTGAAGCCGTCGACATCGACGTAGATCAGTGCCAGGCGGCTGCCGAGGCGGTGGGCAATGGCGACCTCACGGCTGACGTCGTCGATGAAACGGTGACGGTTGTTGAGCCCGGTTAGAGAGTCGGTGGTGGCCAGCTGTTCGAGACGCCGCTGGTTGCGCTGGATGATGAAGATGCAGGCGGCGATCAGGCCGCCCACCACCAGTTCGGTGAGAAAGCTCCGCGGCGTGGTGGGCGGGCGTCCGATCTCGATCCAGTCGGTCACCGCCGGCGTCAGCACCAGCAGGTAGGCCCAGT